>JBJONS010000446.1:0-20303 GCA_046051725.1 Pseudomonadota bacterium
CCGGGTCCCTGGGGGCGCGGCGACGGCCCGCGTCGCGCGCTGCCCGCCCGCTTACAGCAGGGGGGGCTCTCCCCACCGGGCCCGGACGCTGCTCAGAAAGCCGCCGTCCAGCCAATGGTAGCGCACGTCCAGGGACGTCGGCGCCTCGCCCTGGGTCAGGTTGAGCGTGACGCTGGCGGTCCCATCGAGGCGCAGGGTCACCTCGGCCTCTTCGAAGCCGATGTAGCGCTGCAGGCGCGGGGCCAGCGCCTTGTAGATGGCCTCTTTGATCGAGAAGCGCAGCAGGGTCGCGACCCAGCGCCGCTCGGGCGGCAGGCGGCCGACCACCTCGAGCTCGCCGGGCGTCAGCACGACCTTGGCCACGTGCGGACGCGCGCGGCCCAGCTCTTCCAGATCGACGCCCAGTACGCCGAGATCGGCGCGGGCGGCGATGGCGATGGCGAGGTGGGACTTGTGGCTGATCGACAGCGACACGCCGGTCGGGCCCAGCGGCGCGCCGCGGGCGTCGGTCAGCACCGGTCCCTGCGCGAGGCCGAGGCCGTCGAGCGCGGCGTGGGCGGCGAGGCGACCGCCGACGTAGGCGCACTGCCTGAAATTGCGCAGCCCGCGGGCCACCTCTTGCTCTTCGGGGGGCAGGCGGGCCAGGGCCCAGGCCGGCACCGGCGCGCCGTCGCCCGGGAGCACCACCCCCGCCACGACGCCGTGGGCGAGGGCGTCCCGATAGACCACGTCGTAGGGCTTGCCCCAGCCGCTGCCGATCGGCGGGGCCTGCTCTTCGCCCTCACGCGGAGAGGTCGCCTCGCCCGCGTCGCCCGCAGGCGCGTCGGGCAGAGCGGGAGGGGCGGGCTGGAGCTCGGGGTCGATGGGCGGGCTGGCGGTCACCGCGGCAGCCTAACCAGCCCAGCGCGCGGCGGTGCGCGGGGCAGGTACCGGTGGGATCATGCGCTTGCTCACCGCGAAGGCGTGGGGTGGGCGGCGCGGCTCCGCGGCTGGGGCAGACTGGATATGAGAACGCCACCGACTGGGGGACCGATGCGACCCAACGCGCTGGACCGGCGCCTCGCCCATACGCCCGCTCCGGCGCGGACGCGCGCGCTGACCGTCCTCTCCGCCGGGCTCGTCCGGTTCGCGTGGGTCTTGGGCTGCGCGGCCCTCGCCGCGGCGCTGCTCGACCCCGCCCCGTCCCAGGCAGGCGAGAAGGCGCCCGCCCCGCTCTCGGAGGAAGACAAGCAGCGCCTCGCCGCCGAGCACGACCGCATCGCCGACGAGATCAAGCGCTTGATCGAGCGCGGCATCTGGGATGGCGTCGAGCGCAAGTACCGTGACCTTGAGCGCCTCGGCGTCGACCTCTCCGAGAAAGACTACCTGAACGGCGCATACGCCGCGCGTGAGCTCGGCGACGTCGCCTCGACCCACGACCGGCTGTGGCTGGCGCTCAAGGCGTCCAAGCGCGAGCCGAAAGAGGTCGTCGAGTGGCTGTGGGACATCGACAACCACTATGGCCGGGTCGAGCTGCTCTCCATCCCTCCGCGGGGGTCGGTGCTCGAGGTCTCCGAGATGCCGATGGACCCCTACCAGCGCAAGGCGGTCGAAGAGGCCATCAAGAAGGTGTCCCGCGACGGCATTTTCCGCGGGATGCTCCCCGCGGGGCGCTACACCTTCACCTCGCAAGAGTTCACGGTGCAGGCGGGCATCACGCACCGGATTGAAGTATCAGCGCGCGCACGTCGTCACGGGCTCGTCGAGCCGGTGATCATCCGCCCCGACGACGCCGGCGCGGCCGCGAGCTCCGGCACGACCACCCCACCGAACCCGCCGCCAGCCGATGACGGCTCGGCTCCAAAGGGAGAGTGAATGCTTTCAATCCTTTTCGCCATGGCCCTCACCAGCTCCGCCCAGGCGCAGGACCTCACCCCCCCGATGTGGGGTGTCGGCGGCGCGCTCGGCACGATGCTCATCCCCGGTGACTTCCCGCTCACCAACCCCCGCCTCAAGGGCGACGCCACCGCGCCCGGCGTGCTCCTCGACGAGAACGGCAAGACCCTGAGCGAGGACGTCTTCGCCGGCGTCGGCGGCGACGCCTACCTCGGCCTCCGCGGCATGGTCTACATGAACCGCACCTGGCGCGGCTCCGCCGACTTCCAGCTCGGCTTCGGCAAGAACTACACCTCGCGGCAGTTCACGCTCGAGGTCGACAAGACCCTCATCGGCGACGGCCCCATCTCCGCCTTCTTTGGCGCGGGCATCGGCATGGGCGGCATGACCTTCAAGTCCGCCGGCGCGGCCGAAGACGCCTCCGAGATCAACGCCGAGATCGTCGACTCGGCCGTCTACAAGGCGCGGACCTTCCCCGTGCGCGCGCGGGTCGGCGCCGACTACCGGCTCAACAAGTCGATGTTCGAGCTGTCCCTGTTCGGCCAGCTCCCGCTGCCGAGCCAGCAGCTGCTCACCTACGATGACGCCGAGGGCGTGGCCCAAGAGGCCGAGGTCGGCATCGGCTTCAACCCGCTGCAGTACGTGCAGGTCGGCATCGAGCTCAGCGGCTACTACGGCGACTTCAAGACCCGCGAGGGCGGCAAAAACAAGGGCAAGCGCGGCAAGGGCGGCAAGAAGTAGAGGCCGCGGCGCCGCCCCCGCGCGAGGCGCTCGCGGCGGGGGCCGCCCTTGAGGCCGGCAGCCGGCGGCCCGCGGGACCGCGGGGGAGGTAGAGCCGATGACGACGCCCGTGGACCAGGTCGCGGCCGCCCTTTGGGCGCGCGCGCAGGCTGACGCCCGCGCGATGCGGGGGCCGGACGGCGCCGCCGCCGCCGCGCGGGCCCTCACCGGTGCGCTCGCCGGCTGTGGGCTCCCCAGCGTGGTGCTCTGGGTCGAGGCCGCCGGCGCGCAGCTGCTCGACAGCGCGCTGCTTGAGCCGCGGGTCCGGTCGGTCAGCGGCCCCGAGGCGGGCTGGGCTGCGCAGCTCGGCCTCCCCGGCGGGGCGCTCACCCGCGGGGCGGACGGCCGCGCGTCCCTCCTCTGCGCCGAGCTGTCGCCGGCCGCCACCGACGCGGCCTGCCTCCTCCTCGGCGCGCTCGAGGGCGCGCAGCGCGCGGCGCACCCCGACTCCGTCGCGGTCGCCCTTTTTGGCTATCAGCGTCAGCACGTCGTTCTCAACGAGACCTCGCGCCTCATCCGCGGGCTCGCCCACGACGTCCGCAACATCCTCAACGTGGTCGCACCGGCCCTTGAGGTCCCGGCCGAGTTCGACAGCTACGGGCAGCGCCTCCCCGCCGAGGATCGCCTCGACGAGCTCATCGCCTCGCTCGCCGAGGCCCGGGCGGCGACCGCCCGCCTCCAGCATGTGCTGGATCGCGTGAGCTACGTCACCAAGGCGGGCTCCGCGCCGCTGGGCCCGCTCGACGTGTCCGAGGCCCTCCTCGATGTCGAGTACGCCCTCCACCGGGCCGCGGGGGCGCGCCACAGCCTCAGCCTCCAGGTCGACGCCGACCTCCCCAAGGTGCTCGGCGACGAGCACTACCTCTCCCACATGGTGGTGGAGCTCGTCGAGAACGCGCGCGAGGCCTCCCCTCCCGGCGCGCAGATCGAGCTGACGGTTCGGGCGCTGGACCTCTCCCCCGAGCAGGCTCCTCCGCACCGCCGGCTGACCCCGGGCCGGTGGGTGCAGCTCTCGGTCCGCGATCGGGGCTGCGGCATGACCCCCGAGAACGCCGAGCGCTACGTCCGGGCCTTCGAGTCGGCCAGCAAGGCCAAGGGTCGGGTCGGCCTCGGGCTCACCGAGGTCGCGGTCGTCACCGCGGGCGCGCAGGGGCAGGTGCTCATCGAGAGCGCGATGTTCAGCGGCACCACGGTCCACGTCTTCCTGCCCGCGGTCGAGATGACGACCGGCGGCGGCCTGCCGAGCCTGGACCTGCAGCTGCGCGTCGCGCGCCTCGAGGTGGTGGTCGTCGCGCTCGGCGTCTCTGGCGACGAGGTCGTGTTCTCCGCGATGCTCAAGGCCGGCGGCTTTGACGTCCGGGTGACCACCCCCACCGGGGGGCAGCACCCGGCGGGCCTGGACGCGTTGGCCGCGCTGCAGCCCGCGGTGGTGCTGGTCGACGACCCCGAGGCGCTGCGGCCGGGCGCCTTGGTCGGGCAGCTCCGCGCGCGGTGCCCGTCGATCAAGGCGGTGCTGATCGGCTGGTCGGCCGAGGGCGCCGATGGCAGCCTGAGCCCCAAGATGAACCAAGCCAGCATGATCGCCGAGCTGCGGCGCGTGATCGACGGCGCGCCCGCCTCCCCAGGCTCTCTCCCGTGAGCGGGGGCCCGCCGCGCGCGACGGGCTCCGCACCCCCGAAGGTTTGACCGATGAGCACGCAGACCCCCGGCCAGCGCGCCGCCAACACCATCCGCGGCCTCGCCATGGACGCCGTCCAGCAGGCCAACTCCGGTCACCCGGGCGCGCCGATGGGCATGGCCGACATGGCCACGGTCCTGTGGACCGAGCACCTCAAGGTCGACCCCGCCGACCCCGCGTGGCCCGACCGCGACCGGGTCGTGCTCAGCAACGGGCACGCCAGCATGCTGCTCTACAGCGTGCTGTTCCTGAGCGGCGCCGCGCTGCGCCTCGATGACCTCCGCCGGTTCCGCCAGTGGGGCGCGCCGACCGCCGGGCACCCCGAGCACCACGAGGTCCCCGGGGTCGAGACCACCACCGGGCCGCTCGGCCAGGGCTTCGCCAACGCCGTCGGCATGGCGATGGCCGAGCGCCGCCTGCGCGAGGAGCTCGGCGAGGCGCTCGTCGACCACCACACCTGGGTCTTCGTCGGCGACGGCTGCCTGATGGAGGGCATCTCCTACGAGGCGGCCGCGCTGGCCGGCCACCTCGGCCTCGGCAAGCTCATCGCGCTCTTTGACGACAACGGCATCACGATCGACGGGCGCACCGACATCGCGACCTCCGAAGACACCACCCTGCGCTTTGAGGCCGCGGGCTGGACGGTCCTGACCGTCGACGGCCACGACCACGAGCAGCTCTCGGCGGCGATGGCGGCGGCCAAGGCCGCGGGCGCCCGCACCGGTCGCCCGACGTTGATCCGCTGCCGCACGACGATCGCGTTCGGCGCGCCGACCCTGGGCGGCACCTCGAAGTCCCACGGCTCCCCGCTGGGCGCCGCCGAGATCGCCGCCGCAAAACGCGCGCTGGGCATCGATCCTGATCGCCACTTTGACGTGCCCGACGATGTTCTGGAGTTCTTCCGGGCGAAGAACCCCGCCCGCGCCGCTGCCCGCGCCGCCTGGGCCGCCCGCCTCGCCGCGAGCCCTGCCCGCGCCCGCTTCGACGTCCTGCACGGCGCGTTGGAGCTCGATTCGGTGGCCTGGCCGAGTTTTGAGCCCGGCAAGCCGGTCGCGACCCGCAAGGCGGGCCAGATGGCCCTGAACGCCGCCGCCAAGGCCCTCCCCAGCCTCGTCGGCGGCAGCGCCGACCTCGCCGGCAGCAACGGCTCGACCATCACCGGCGAGCCCGCGTGGAGCCGCGCCTCCTTCGCTGGGCGGAACATCCACTTCGGCATCCGCGAGCACGCGATGGCCGCCATCTGCAACGGCCTCGCGCTCCACGGCGGCCTCCGCCCGTTCTGCGCCACCTTCCTGGTCTTCTACGACTACTTGCGCCCAGCCGTGCGCCTCGCCGCGCTCATGCGCCAGCCGGTGATCTACGTCCTCACCCACGACAGCGTGCACGTCGGCGAAGACGGCCCGACGCACCAGCCGATCGAGCACCTGTGGGCGATGCGCGGCGTCCCGAACCTCCACGTGCTGCGCCCCGCCGACGGCGCCGAGACCGCCGAGGCCTGGCGCTACGCCCTGGCCCGCACCGACGGGCCGACCGTGCTCGCGCTGAGCCGCCAAGACCTGCCCGTCTACGATCGCGCCCGGCTCGGGGATCCGGCCGGTCTGCACCAGGGCGCCTACACGCTGCGCGAGGCCGCCACCGGCACGCCCGACGTGGTGCTCATCGGGACCGGCAGCGAGGTTGAGGTCGCCCTCGAGGCCGCGCTGAAGCTCGAGTCCGAGGGTATTTTCGCCCGCGTCGTGTCGATGCCGAGCGTCGAGCGCTTCCGCAGCCTCTCCCGCGCCGCCCAGGCGGCCGTGCTGCCCCCGGGCGTGCCCCGGGTCAGCGTCGAGGCTGGCATCACGCTCGGGTGGCAGGCTATCGTGGGACTTGACGGGGCAAGTGTGGGCATCGACCGCTTCGGAGCCTCCGCGCCCGGCGCGGTGGTCGCCGAGCAGCTCGGCCTCACGCCCCAGGCCGTCGCCGCCGCCGCCCGCTCGGTGCTCCGGCCGGTCTGACCCCGTCGAGGGGAACGATTGGCCGCGAGCAAGGGCAAGAAGCGCAAAAGCAACGGGAAGGCGGGGCGGTCCGCCCGGCCGAGCCCGGCCCGTGGCGTGATCGGCGTGCTGCTGCGCCTCGGCCTGACCTCGGCCCTCGCCGCCTGCGGCGCCGCGCTCTTCGTAGGCTACCTGCTCTACCTCCAGGCCGAGCAGGACGTGATGTCCCGCCTCGCAGGGCCGGTCTGGGCGAACAGCGGCAAGGTGTGGAGCGGCCCGATCCGCCTGTGGCGCGGGCTGCAGCTCAGCCCCGAAGAGCTCGCCCTCGACCTGCAGGCGGCCGGCTACGCGCGGGTCGACCAGGCCACCGAGCGCGGCGACTTTCAGCTCACCGACAGCGATCTGCTGCTGCTCGTGCCCGCCAGCAAGGGCCCCACCCACAAGACCGCCGCCGAGGACGTGCACATCACGTTCAAGGACGGGCGCATCAGCGCGATCAGCCCGCGGTCCCGGATCGCGCTGGCTCCGGCCGCGCTCGCCGGCCTGCGGGGGGATGACAACGAGGATCGGCAGCCGATTCGCCTCAAGGACCTGCCCCCACACGTGCCCCGCGCCGTGCTCGCGATGGAGGACGCCCGCTTCTACACCCACACCGGGATCGATCCAGTCGGCGTGCTCCGGGCGATCGTCCACAATTTGGGGGAAGACGGCGGGCTCCAAGGCGGCAGCACGCTCACCCAGCAGCTCACCAAGAACCTGTTCCTGAGCCAAGAGCGGACCTACGAGCGCAAGGCCCGCGAGGCCCTGCTCGCCCTGGCCATCGAGCGGAACCTGAGCAAGGACGAGATCCTCGAGCTCTACCTCAACGAGATCTACCTCGGAGAGGCCATGGGCGCGTCGATCTGCGGGATCGAGCAGGCGGCCCGCGTCTACTTTGGCAAGCCCGCCGCCCGCCTCAGCCTCGGCGAGGCGGCCACGCTGGGCGGGATCGTCTCGGCGCCCAACCGCTTCTCGCCGCTGCGCCACCCCGACCGGGCCCGTGAGCGCCGCGATCTGGCCCTCGACCGCCTGCTGGCGGTGGGGTGGGCCGAGGCGGAGGCGGTCCGCGACGCCCGGGCCGCGCCCCTGGTCGCGCACCCACCGGCCAGCCGCAGGCAGGCGCCCTTCCTGATCGACGCGGCGGTCGAGCAGGTCGAGCAGCGCCAAGGGGAGGGGAGCGTGGCCGCCCGCGGGCTGCACATCTTCACCACCCTGCACCCCGGCCTGCAGCGGCGGGCGGAGGAGGCGGTCCGCGAAGGCGGCGCCGAGCTGGACCTGCGCTACCCCAAGGCCGCCGGCGCAGAGATCGCGCTGGTCGCCGTGCGCGTCGAAGATGGCGCGGTGGTCGCGCTCGTCGGCGGGCGCGACTACGGCCAGAGCCAGTTCAACCGCGCGGTCCACGCCCAGCGGCAGGTGGGCAGCGTCACCAAGCCCTTGACCTTCCTGGCGGCCTTCGAAGAGGACCGCGCCCTCTCGCCGATGAGCACCGTCGACGACAGCCCGATTGAGCGGGTCGCCAACGGAAAGACCTGGGCCCCGGCCAACTATGACGGCAAGTACAAGGGGCAGGTGACCCTGCGGCAGGCCTTGGCCGAGAGCCGCAACATCCCGGCCGTGCTCATCGCCGAGCGCGTCGGGATGGCTGATCTCGCCAAGCGCAACCAGGCCTTGGGCCTGCTCGAGGCCAACGCCTTCCCCGCCGCCGCGCTCGGCGCCTACGTCGCCAGCCCGCTGCAGGTCGCCGGCGCCTTCACCGTGTTCCCGGGGGGTGGCACCTTCGCGCCGCCGCGGGTGATCGAGCACGTGACCACCCCCGATCACAAGACGATCTGGGACGAGCCGCCGATCACCCTCCCACGGGCCAGCCCCAGGGCCGCCTTCCTCGCCACGCGCCTGCTCGAGGCCGTGGTCGCCGAGGGCACCGGTGCGGGCGCGAAGAAGCACGGCCTGACCACCGCCGTGGCCGGCAAGACCGGCACGACCGACGAGGCGCGCGACGCCTGGTTCGTGGGCTTCACCCCCGAGCTCGTCGTCGCGGTCTGGGTGGGCTTTGACAAGGGGCGGGCGCTCGGCCTGACCGGCGGCGAGGCCGCCCTGCCGACCTGGGCCCGCTTCGTCGCGGCCAGCGGCACCGCGCGCGGCAGCTTCCGCGCGCCTGAGGGCGTCGAGGAGCTGAGCTGGTGCGCGCGCGACCACCTGCCGGCGGTGGCTGGGGTGGACTGCGGGCCGACCGTGCGCGAGTGGGTCAGCGCCGGCGCCGCGCCCGAGGTCGAGCGCCGGGCCGACGGGAGCAGCGCCGCTGAGGGTGATCCCGGCCCCATCGCCCAGGCGGTCGAGGCCATGCGCCGAAAGCTCGGCGGCGGGGCGCCGACCCCGCCGGTCGCGCCACGGGCGCCGGAGGCCCCCCGGGCGCCCGCTCCCGGGAAAGAGGGCGGACGGAGGGGGTCAGAGCGGGCCGGGCGGGACGGCAAGGCGAAGGACAAGCCCGGCGGGGGGCGCTGACCCCACCGGACATGGTCCGCGGGTGATCCGCGGCCCGAATCGGGAGAATCAGCCCCCGGTCCCTTCGACGATCCCCGGACGGAGCTGCTCTTCGAGGTGGGAGAAGCAGGCGGCGAAGGCCGCAGCGTCCCGGCTGTCGAGGGTGATCGTGACGGTCCAGGGCCGGCGGTCGAACTGCGGGTAGCTGCCGATGTCGACGGTCGGCCAGCGCGCGGCCGCGGCGGTGAGCAGGTCGGCGATCTCGGGCTCGTGGGCGGTCGTCGTGATGCGCTGGCTGAGCACGGGGGCCCCGACCAGCCCGCCGGCGATGGCCTCGAACTTCATCCGCAGCAGCTTGGGGACCCCGGGGAAGATGAACACGTTGCGGGCCCGGACCTGGGGGAAGCTGACCTCGCCGCCCCAGATCAGCTCGGCGCCCTCGGGCACCTCGGCCATGCGCGCCGCCGCGGTGTTGTAGCGCTCGCCCATGCGGGCCCGCAGCAGCGCGTCCAGCTCGGGGTGCAGGGCGCAGCGCACGCCGAAGGCCCGGCTCACGCCCTCCATCGTCAGGTCATCGTGGGTCGGGCCGACCCCACCCGTCGTGAAGACGTGGTCGGCGGCGGCGCTCCAGCGACCGACGACCTCGGCGATGACCTCGAGCTGGTCGGGGATCACCTCGACCCGGAGCACGTCGATGCCGATCTCCCGCAGCCGGCGCAGCAGGTAGGGGCTGTTCTCGTCGACGAACTTCCCGCGGAGGATCTCGTCCCCGATGATGATGATCGCGGCCGTGGGCGCCGCGCCCGCCGCTCGATCCGCCGCCTCCGCGCCGCCCATCTGCACCTCCGGTCCCGAGCCTAGCCCCGGGCGCTGGCCGCCGCCCGGTCGCGCAGCCTGGCCGGCGTTCTGTGCGCGAGATTGACCTGCAGGACGGTGTGGTGAGGATGATCGCTGTTCGTGGTGGGGGCGCCGCTCATGCTCGGCGCGGCGCGCGCCGATCCTCCGCCTGAACCGCAGCCCGCGGTGATGGGAATTGACCTCGAATGGCCTCCGTTCGGCGCTACATTGACAGCCCCGGGGAGCTCGTGCCCCCCCGACCACCCGCCGGCGCCGCCGCGCGGTCGTGGCTCGCGGGCTGGATCGAGGGAACCGCGCCCGCGCCATCGTTGTCCGCTCGTCGCCATGGAGGCGGCGTGAGAGCAGCGAGCAGCGTGGGCCGACCTCTCCGGGCGAGGCGAGGGGCCTTGCAGGTTCAAGAGCGCACCGTGGGGTACGCCCTCCAGATCACCGCCCGGTTCAACGGGGCCGTGGTGCTGGACAGCACCCTCGACCGCACGGCCCGGCCGCTGCAGGTCGGCGCGGGCCCTTTTGGCGTGATCCCGACCCCCGACGGCCGGCCGCTGGCCCAGGTGCGCTGGCTCAAGGCCGACCGCGTCGAGATCCGCTCGCCCTTCGTCTCAGACGCCGAGCAGCAGCTCGGGCCCGGCCAGCTGTGGACCTGGGCCGAGGGCGCGGTGAAGGTCGAGCTCAGCCTCGTCCCGCGCACGAACCTGCGCTTGCCCGCCGCGCTGCCGACCGCCGACCTCTCGCTGCTGGCGTTCGTGCTCACGGTCTTTGTGTTCTTGGGGCAGACCAAGCTCCTGTTTCAACAGATGGCCAGCGACGCCCCCGAGGTCCGCGCCCCCGAGCCGAGCCCCGAGCTGATCGCCCGGCTGCTGCAGAAGGCGACCGACGGCGCCGACGAGGGCCTCGAAGAGCGCGTTGATCGGCCCGAGATGCCGGTCGAGAAGGACGACATCTACCTGCCGGTCGGCAATGACGGGCCGATGGACAAGGCCGAGGGCGGGGCCGCCGCCGGAGATGAGCCCCAGCGGGTCGAGCCCGAAGAAGAGCCGCTCGACGACGCGGTGGCGACGCTGGAGCCGGCCGCCGAACCCGCGCCGCTGACCACCACCGCCCCGCTGCCGCCTCCGGTCGACCTGCCGCCCTCCGCGCCGGCCCCCGACCCCTTCTACCGGGGCGCCATCCCCGAAGAGGACCCCCTCCCGCCGCTCGAGACCACGCCCGAGGCGGTCGCCCCCGAGGTCGAGCGCTTCGTCGGCTGGGGCTTCAAGGACTGGCTCCGGGTGAAAGAGGCCCGGCCCCAAGACCACCGCGCCTGGTCCCGCGAGCTCGACGTGGCCCGGCGCCGGCTCAAGATCGACCCCGACGACCCCTGGTCGCTCAACACGGTCGGCCTCTACGCCTACCTCAGCGAGAAGCACGACCTCGCCGACGCGACCTACCAGCGCATGCTCCAGCTCTACCCCGAGGAGCCCGCGGCTTACAACAACTACGCCCTCGTGTTCAAGCGCTTGGGCGACTACGCCAAAGAAGAGAGCCTCTACCGCAAGGCGCTGCAGCTCGACCCGGGCGACACCAACGTGTTGAACAACCTCGCGGTCTGCCTCGCCCACCAGGGCCGCCACGACGAAGCCCTCCGCATCATGGACGAGCTGGAGCGCCTCGAGCCCGACAACGCCTACGCCTCGCTCCACCGGGCCAAGATCTACGCCGACATGGGCAAAGATCGGCGCGCGCTGCGGCACCTCGAGCTCGCCCTCAAGCAGAGCCAAGGCCTGAGCACGATGCACCACATCGAGTTCCGCCAAGACATCCGGCTGGACCCGAGCTTTGACGGGCTGCGCGCTGACCGGCGCTTCCGCGAGCTGCTCGAGGGCACCTACGGCGCCGAGGCCGCCTACCTGATCACCGGCTCGCGCAAGGCCCGTCCGCGGCTCTTCCGTCGGGGCGCAGACGCAGAGGTGGACGATGGGTAACCTCTCGGTCACGGTCCGCCTCAATGGCGTCCAGGTCGATGATCGCGTCTTGCGCGTCGACCGGATGACCCGGCTCGGCGAGGCCGAGGACGCCGCGGTCGCCTTCCCGGGCGCCGACCTCAAGGTCGTGCGGGTCGGCGATCGGCTGAACGTCCGCGGGCGCAGCCTCGAAGAGGGCGACGAGGCTCGCATCTCGCTTGGACCGGTCGAGGTGCACCTCGAGCACACCCTGACCGCGCGGCTGCCGAGCGAGTGGTCGAGCGTGGTGGATCCGCGCTTCGTCGCCACCCTCCTCGTGGTGGTCGCCGGAGCGGCTTACCACGACGCCTCTCTGTCCTGGTGGAAAGAGCAGGGCGGGAGCGCTGGACCGGTGGGGGAGCGGCTGGCCCGCCTCCTCCGCGGCCCCGCAGAGGAGGCGGGTCCCCGCCGGGCCGCCAGCCTCCAGTCCAGCGAGCTCCCCCCGGCCGGCGTGGCGGCGCTCGAGCTGTTCGCTGTCGACGGGCCCCGGCACGCCCCCGACGACCGCCCGGGCGGCATCGGCTGGAGCCGGTGGTACCGGTCCGCGGTCCCCGCCGACAGCGCGCGGGTGCTCGCCGCCCTCGACCGGCTCGCCGCCGATGAGGGCGACCCGGTGGCGCGGCGGATCATCGCGAACGCCGCCTACAACCATGACAACTACGACCAGGCCATCGACCACTACACCTGGATCGTCCAGCGCTGGCCCTCGGACCGCGACGCGCTGCTCCGCCTGGCCCAGGCGTGGCAGCGCACGGGGCGACACCGCGCCGAGATCACTGTCTACCGGCAGATCCTCCGCATGGAGCCCCAGAACGTCCCCGCGCTGGCCGGCCTCGCGGTCGCCCACGCCCGCATGAACCAGCTCGACGCCTGCGCCCGCGCGCTCGACGAGCTGGTGGCGGCGGCGCCGGACAGCCCCGCCGCCGCGCTCGCCCAGGCCAAGGTCGACGCGCTCCAGGGCCGGGACGACGAGGCCCTCGACCACCTCGAGCGGGCGCTGGCCGGTCGGGCCGAGCTCAGCGCTGAGGCCCAGGTCGACCTGCGCCGCGACCTCGCCCTGGATCCGGCCTTCGCCGCCGCCCGCGCCGATCGCCGCCTGCTCAGCCTGCTCCACCGCCAGCTCGGCGCCGCTGCGCCCCGCCCGGTCCGCCGCTGACCCCCGGCCCGCGCGCCGCAGGCCGGCCGCGCTCGCAGAGGCCCGGCCAGGCGCGATAGGGCCCGCCCGGAGGTCGCCGATGACAGCGGGAGCAGACACGGGCCCGGGGACGCCGCCCCGACGGCGGATCGCGGTCTACGCCGGGTCGTTCGACCCGGTGACCAACGGCCACGTCGACATTTTGAGCCGGGGCGCGCCCTTGTTCGACGAGGTCGTGCTCGCGGTCGGGCACAACCCGGCCAAGCGCGGCCTGCTCACGCTCGAGCAGCGCCTCGACATCCTCCGCGCGGTCGCCGCGCCGCTCCCCAACGTGCGGGTCGACGTCTTCGAGGGCCTGCTGGTCGACTACTGCCGGCGCATCGGCGCGATGGCCATCCTGCGCGGGCTGCGGACCGTCACCGACTTCGAGTTCGAGTTCAAGATCGGCCTCGCCAACCGCGACATGGCGCCGCAGGTCGAGACGGTCTTCTTGTTCACCGACCCGAACCTGCTCTTCGTCAGCAGCTCGCTGGTCCGCGAGATCGCAGGGTACGGCGGTGATGTCCGCCGGTACGTGCCCGAGGCCGCGCTCGAGCCGCTGCTCACCGCGCTCGGCCGGCGCTGAAGCGGCTCCCGGCCCGCTGTTCAGGCCGGGCCAGGCCACAGCGCAGGCGACAGCTCAGGCCAGGGCGGCCGCGGCCCGGGCCAGGGCCTCGCGGTGCCAGCCCACAAAGCCGCCCACCGCGCGCGGGTTGATCAGCTCGATGACCGCGGTCGCTGGCAGGCCGCCGCCGACCGGCGCCGCCAGCAGGGCGCGGGTGCGGTAGCCGGTGCGGTCGTCGAGCGCGCGCAGGTGGTTGGGGTCGTGGCGGGCGTGCCGCAGCAGCAGGGGCGCGCCGGTCCGGGCGACCAGGCCTGCGATGCCTTGCTGCACGCTGATCTCGACGCCGATGACCTCGGCGGCCTTGGGGCCGGTCGCCGCCACAAAGCGCATGCGGTCGCCGGTCCGCCACAGGACCGCGCCGCTCTCGGCGGGCACCACGGCGTGCAGGGCGTCGAGCGCCGCTTGGGCCCGCGCGATCCCGCGGTCGGGGAGGGTCGCGAGCAGACCGTCCAGCCGGGCCAGCGCCGCGGCGCCGTCGGTGGCGGGGATGAGCAGGTGCGTGGGCAGGTCGGCCCGCGCCGGCAGCGGCTCCTCGGCGAGGACCTCGAGCAGGTCGCTGAGATCGACCGGCTCGCCCACCACGTCGTCGGCCTCGTCGCCCGCTTCGGCGGGCAGGCTCTGCATCCGCAGGCGGCCGACCGACAGCTCGACCTCGACCTCGCCGTTGGGCCGCAGCTCGCAGACCACCTCGTGCACCGCGCCCCGACCGCAGCCGAGGCCGTCGAGCACCTCGCCGAGGACGGCGTGCCAGTCGCGCCCGCGCACCACACCGTCGAGCAGGCGCACCTCGTCGGTGCTCATCTCGTCGATGTCGTTGCGCCGCACCTTGCCTGCAATTGGGGACAAAGTGGGGGTGCTGTCCACCGGAATGGTGTGAAGTACGGTGTTCTCACCGAGCTCCCACATCAGGGCAAAGCGGGTCATCTATCCTCCAGGCGCCTGCGAGGATAGCCCGCCGGGCGCGCAGGGACCGCTGCGGCCACGGGATCCCGCCAGAGAGGCCCAAGGCCGCGGGCGAGGCGGGTCATGGCCCGTCTGCAGCCTCCCACGCGCTCCCGCCCGCCGTGTCACAGCTGCGCGACACCGGGCGCCATGCGCGGGGGTAGGCCCCCCGCACCAGAGCAGGGGCGAGAGCATGTGCGGAATCATCGCGTACACCGGACCGCGGCAGGCCCTGGGGCTGCTGGTCGACGGCCTCCACCGCCTCGAGTACCGCGGCTACGACTCGGCGGGCCTCGCGGTCCAGAGCCCCAAGGGCCAGCTGCACGTCGAGAAGCAGGTCGGGCGCGTCACAGAGCTCGCGCGAAGGCTGCCGGCTGAGGTGCCGGGCACCTGCGGCATCGCCCACACCCGCTGGGCCACGCACGGCGGCGTGACCATCGAGAACTGCCACCCGCACCTCGACGCGCTGGAGCGGATCGCCTTGGTGCACAACGGCATCATCGAGAACATGGGGGCGCTCAAGGCCCGGCTCGTGGCCGAGGGCGTGCGCTTCCGCTCCGAGACCGACACCGAGGTCATCGTCCACCTCATCGCGCACTTCTACGACGGCATGGGCGCGCTCGGCGACAGCGTCTCTCCCGACGCCGCCGGCGACCCGGTGGTGGCCCTGCGCTCGGCCCTCGCCCGCCTCCGCGGCACCTGGGGCCTCGCGGTCATCTTCGCCGACCACCCCGGCGTGGTCTTCGCCGCCCGCAACGGCTCGCCGCTGGTCGTCGGCCTCGGCGAGGGCGAGACCTTCCTCGCCAGCGACCCCCACGCGCTCACGCCCCACACCCGGCGGGTCGTGTTCCTCCACGACGGTGAGCTGGCGCGGATCGACACCAGCGGTGTGCAGACCTACCGGCTCGACGGCGCGAGCAAGTCCCACACGGTCGACACGCTCGAGCAAGAGTGGGGCGACAGCTCGCTCGGCGAGTTCCCGCACTTCATGCTCAAAGAGATCCACGAGCAGCCCGAGGCGCTGCGCCAGTGCCTGAGCGGCCGGCTCGTGGTCGAAGAGGGCACGGCCCGCCTCGGCGGCCTCGATCTGGGCCCCCGTGAGCTGGTGCGCCTGCCCCACGTCACGCTGCTCGGGTGTGGTACGGCCTACCACGCGTGCTTGGTCGGCGCGGGCGCCATCGAGCAGCTCGCCCGCATCCCGGCGCGGGCCGAGATCGCCAGCGAGCACCGGCTGCGCAACCCCGTGATTGACCCCGAGGCGCTGTTCTTCGCCGTCAGCCAGTCCGGCGAGACCGCCGACACCCTCGGCGCGGTCAAAGAGGTCCAGGTCAAGGGCGGCCAGGTGATGGGCGTCGTCAACGTCGTCGGCAGCTCGATCGCCCGGGCCTGCGGCCGCGGCGTCTACATCCACAGCGGCCCCGAGATGGCCGTGGCCTCGACCAAGGCCTTCTCGAACATGGTCACCGCGCTGCTGCTGTTCGCGCTGCAGCTCGGCCGGACCCGGGCGCTCTCGCCGCTGCAGGGGCGCGAGTTGGCGCTGGCGCTGCAAGAGGCGCCGTCGCTGCTGCGGACCTACCTCGCGTCGCCGGGCCCCATCGACGACGCCGTCCGGGCCGTCATCGGCGCCAAGATGGTGCTGTTCTTGGGCCGCGGCGCCTCGGCCGCGGTGGCCGCCGAGGGCGCGCTCAAGCTGATGGAGGTCGCCTACATCCCCTGCGTGGCCTACCCCTCGGGCGAGATGAAGCACGGCCCCATCGCTCTGTTGGAGCCGGGCAGCCCGGTCGTGGTCATCGCGCCCGACGACGGCCTCAAAGACAAGACCCTGTCGAACCTGCAAGAGTGCCGGGCCCGCGGCGCGCGCATCATCTTGATCTACACCGAGGGTGACCACGAGGCGGCCGCGCTGGCCGACGTCGGCTTGCCGGTGCCCCGCAGCCACCCGCTGCTGAGCCCGCTGGTGACCGTGCTGCCGCTGCAGCTGCTGGCCTACCGCGCGGGCCTCGCGCTCGGCCGGGACATCGACCGCCCGCGCAACCTCGCCAAGTCGGTGACCGTGGAGTGAGCGCCCGCGCCGGCCGGGCGTGGGGCGGGCCTGGGCCGCCCGCGCCGCGGTGGCCGGGTCAAGCCGTCGCGTCGAAGATCAAGGCGATGGCCGCTGCTTCCTCGGCCGAGAGGGCGCCTTCGGCCCGCACCGCGAGGCCCGCGCGGGTCCACCACGCCGCGGGACCCTCCCCCTGATGCGCGCCCCAGCGCCCGCCGCGGGCGCGACCCTCCTCCATACCATCGAAGGCAGAGGCCGCGCCGCCCGAGCGCACCGTCCCGTCGAGAAGGACCTGCAGCACGTCACGGTCGCAGAGCACCTCGACGCGATCAGGCCCGGCGGCGAGGGCCAGCGGGGCGCCGGCGGCCTTGGGTGAGGGGAGGGGAGGGCCCAGGCGGCCGCTGGGGCTCAGGCGCCGCAGCCGGTCGCCCAGCAGGAGGAGCAGATCGGCGCCGAGCGGGGCCGCGTCTTCGAGCGCGTCGAGCCCGATGCCACCGCCGAGCTCGACGATGGCCCGGGTCGGCGCCCCGCGCACGAGGTCCCAGATGAAGCCGCCGGGGCCGAAGAGCCGGTCGCCCCAGGCGCGGGCCGGCGCGGCGCCAAAACCCATGGCGAGCACTGGGCCGCCGATCTCGGCGAGGGCCCCGGTCCGCGGCTCCCAGGCCAGGGGCGCGCCGCCGCGCCAGCCGGCCGGGCGCCAGCCCTCCGCGGCCCGCTCGACCTGCTCCCCATCGACGAGGTTGACCTCCACCAGGGCGTCTTCACAGAGGCACAGCGCCCGCTGCCCGTCAGGAGAGAAGCGCAGCTCGCCGAGGTCCAGCCCGTCGGGCAGGGCGATCAGCGCGCCGCCGGCCGCCGCGCCGAGGCAGGCCCCGCCGACCAGCACCACCACCGCGCCGCCGGGCCCGACCGCCTGCCAGTCGGGGGCCGCCGGCAGCTCGGCGAGCACGCGGGTCGGGCCGCCGCGCGCCCGGCGGAGCAGGGTCTGCTCGTGCACGAGCGCGTGGCCGCCGCCGCAGGGCCAGGGCAGGCAGCGGCCCTCCCAGGCCACCTCGGGCGCCGACCGGTGGAGGGCGTCGCGGGCCGGCTCGGCGCCGGGCCAGGCCAGCAGCCGGGCCGAGAAGGCGCCCGGCGCCGCGATCCCAAAGGGCGCCGGCCAGCTCGGGCCGTGCGGGCGGGGCCAGCGCAGCGCCCGCAGCCCTCCGTCGAGATCGATGTGCAGCGCTTCATCCCCAGCGTCACTGACCCAGGCCAGGGCCGCGCCGACCCGGCTGAGCGCGCCCGGGGGCAGGCCGCCGAGCAGCAGGCGGGGGGCCTCGGGCGCCCAGCCGCCGATCCAGCCGAGCGCGCCGCCGGACAGCCAGCCGACGCCGTGATCGTCGGCCCAGAGGGTATCGGGCTCGCCGGGGCAGAGCAGCTGCAGGCCGGGGCGGGCCCGCAGGGGCGTGCGCGCGCTCATCCTCCGCCGCCCACGGCCACGAGGCTGCCGTCCATCAGGCCCACCACGACGAGGTCGCCCACCACGATCGGCCCCGACGAGACGGTGGCGCCGAGCGGCAGGCTCCAGCTCTCGCCGCCGTCGTCGGGGTCGAAGCGGTGCAGCCGACCGTCGGCGTTGCCGACGTAGAGGCCGTAGCTGCCGAGCGCCGGGGCGGTGCTGACCGCACCGTCGATCGGCGCGGTCCAGCGGATGGTGCCGCGCGCGGGATCGACGCCGACCAGCGCTCCGTCGGTGTCGCCGACGACCAACACCGCGCCCAGCGCGAGGCCCCCGGTCGGGCCGCCGTCGAGGGGCGTGCGCCAGATCTCGAGCCCGGTCTCGGGGCTGAGCGCGATGAGGCCGCCCGGTCCGCCCTGGGTGCCCGCGTAGGTCGACAGGATCCGCCCCTCGGCGACCACCGGGGAGCTGAGCGCCGGTCCGGGCAGCACAGCCCTCCACCGCACCCGATCTGCCTGTCCGCTGATCAGCTCGGCCGTCGCGGTCGGGTAGAAGTAGGACCAGCCGTCGGACGAGGGCCCGTGCGAGATCGAGTCGCTGGCCTGCAGCGACCAGCCCTTGATGCCCCGCAGCGCCCCGCCGGCGGTGGCCCAGGCCACCCCGCCCTCGACCGGGAACGTGGCGCCGACCACCGCGCCCCCGGCCTCGATCTCTTGCTGGATCAGGCCGTCTTCAAGCCCCACGACGATGATCTTGCCGTTGGGGCCGGGCACCATCAGCCGCGCGCCGTCGACCGTCGGCGCCCCGGTGGCGCCCACCGCCGAGCGCCAGCGCTCGACCCCCGTGCGGTCAAAGCAGTGCACCCGACCGGCCGCGACCACGAAGATGTGCGCGCCATCGGTCACCAGCTCTTCGGTCACCGGCCCGTCGAGGCGGTGTGACCACGCGACGACCGGGGTGCCGGCGGGTCCGGGGGCCGGGAAGCGGCGCCAGCCGGCCGGGCCGGGGGCGATGGCCGCGCCAGCGGGGCGGACCACGGGGGTCGGCGCGGCGACCGGAGGGGCGGCCGGCGCGAGCACGCGCCGGGGCGCGGCCGGGGCGCAGGCCGCCAAGAGCGAGAGGAGGAGCGCAGGTGCGGTCTTCATCCAGCCCACGTAGCCCCTCAGGCGGCGGGGGTCAGGCGGAGGGGCGCCGGTCGGGGCCGCCGGTCGGCGTACCTCGAAGTGAACCGCAGCGGTCTGTGTCTCTTGCGCGGCGAATCGATCCGGATGGTGCAGCGATAGCCTCTGATGCGCATCAATCTAAAACCATATCGCAGCGTTACGTGACCACACCGCAGCACGCGTGGACAACGGGCGTCGCCCTGGTGAGGAGGAGCCGCGGGCGGCCACAGCCGCGCCGCAGGGGGTCCCATGGGTGGCAGCGCGTTGGGTCGGTGGGCGGTCGGTGTGGCGGCCTGCCTCGTGGTCCTGGGCAGCGACGGTCGGGCGAGCGCCGACGACAAAGACCCCAAGCACAGCATCTTCGCCGACGACGGCGCCAAGCTGCAGCTCGCCGCGCCGCTGCGCCTCGCGCTGGTCGGCAACACCCGCGGCGTGGTCGCGACCGCGGATGGCGCCCGCGCCGCCAAGGCCCGCGCCGGCAGCACCAAGCTCATCATCGCCGACATCGCCGCGGCGATGGCCGGCGAGGGCGGGCCCCAGGCCCTCGTGCACCTCGGCGACGGCGTCGAGTCGGGCGCCGCGGGCGACTGGCGCCAGCTCGACAAGCGCTGGGTCGAGGTGCTGGCCAGCTCGACCCCGCACCCCAAGGGCAAGGCGCGGCTCAAGGCCGTGTGGGTGGCGGGCGACCGCGAGGCGGCCGGCGACGAGCGCTACGTCGGCCTCGGCGACGCCTTCCCCGAGATCGGCGCCGACATCGGCTACCAGCGGGTCGCGACCTGGAGCGCCTTCGACGTCAGCCAGGGCGGCGCCACCTGGCGCTTCTTGGTGCTGGATCCCGCCAAAGAGCGCCTCGGCAGCCGCTGGACCGAGCAGCTCGGCTGGATCAAGCGCACCCTCGACCCCAAAGAGGGCGGGAAGTACGACGGCATCGTCATCCTGATGCACGACCCGGTGATCGACCTCGGCGGCAAGACCCCCGACATGAACCTCGGCGGCGGGCCCGCCGAGCTCGTCGATCTGGTCGAGGGCACCATCGGCGTCTCGCGGCTGCGGGCCGTGATCAGCGCCGGGCACCACACCCACCAGGTCCTGCTGCCCGACGGCCCGCTGGGCACCCTGCACCTCGGGGTGGGCGGCGGCGGCGCGCCGGCCGATGACCTCGCCCGCTGGGCGGCGGCGGACGCGGCCGGCCGCGCGGTGGATGTGCCGCTGGAGCCGATCTTCGACCTCGCCCTGATGGAGCAGCTCGACCGCGCG
>JBJONS010000447.1:0-13189 GCA_046051725.1 Pseudomonadota bacterium
CGCCGCGCCCGCAGACGGCGCGGCCCCCGCTGCCGGCGAGAAGGCCGCCGCGCAGGACACCGCCAGCGCCGCCGCCGCGGCTGCCGCCGCCGAGGGCGCCGAAGGCGCCGAGGGCGCCGCAGAAGAAGAGGAGGAAGAGGAGTCCCCCTGGTCCGCCGGCCTCAAGATGTCGATGTTCGCCCTCACCCTGGGCGGCTTCTCGGCTGTGCTGGGCATCTGGGTCGACCGCGACAAGAGCCGCCCCGCCCGCAACGCCTGGGTCATGAGCGTGCTCATCCTGCTGGCCTGCGCCGTCGGCGCCTCGCAGGGCTACCTCGACGCGGTCGGCGCCATCCAGGGCAAGGCCGACCTCAACCGCATGCTCGGCATGGTGGTCGAGATCGCCAAGGGCACCAACGACGTCGAGCTGGCCAAGCTGCTCGTCGATCAGGGCGTGCTCGACAAGGCCACCCAGGACGAGATCGCCAAGGCCAAGGAAGAGGCCGACAAGGCCGCCGCCGAGGCCGCCGCCGCCGCACCTGCCGAAGGCGAGGCGGGCGCTGAGGGCGAGGCCGCTCCCGCTGAGGGCGAGGCCGCTCCCGCCGAAGGCGAGGCCGCTCCCGCCGAGGGCGAAGCCGCTCCCACCCCGGCCGAGGGCGCTCCCGCCCCGGCCCCGCAGTAATCCACAACAGGAGGAGGAAAGATCATGGATATCGGAATGATCGTCACCTTCGCCGGCCTGTTCGTGGCAGGGCTGGCGGGTGTGCTGGGTGTCTGGATGGAGCGCGATCCCGAGGCGCCCCCGAAGTGGGCCTTCGTGTTCAGCTTCCTCATCGTCATCGCGACGGGCGTCGAGATGAGCCACTCTGTCGTGCAGGCCGCTGAAGACGGCGTGACCGAAGAGAAGATGGCCGTGGTGCTCGAGGCGCTGGCCGAGATGGCCGAGAGCGGCAAGAACCCCGCCCTCGCCAACCTCGTGAACACCGAGATGGCCGCGGCCTCGCGCGCCAACCCGGGCGTCATGAAGAAGATGGAGAAGCGGGCCAAGGCCAAGGGCAAGGATCCCAAGGCCATCCGCCGCAAGGCCAAGGAAGGCGGCCGCAAGTCGGCCGGTCTGCCCGCCAAGAAGCCGAAGTCCAAGGCCGGCGCCAAGGCGGGCGGCAAGGCCGGCGCCAAGGCCCCGGGCAAGGCTGGCGGCAAGGCCCCGGGCAAGGCCGGCGGCAAGGCCGACGGCAAGGCCGGCAAGGCCGACGGCAAGGCCGGGAAGGCCGACGGCAAGGCCGACAGCAGCAAGGGCAAGGCCGACAACAAGGGCGGCAAGTCCGACGGCAAGGGCGACGGCAAGTCCGACAACAAGGGCAAGTCCGACGGCAAGGCCGACAGCAACAAGGGCAAGGCCGACAGCAACAAGGGCAAGTCTGACGGCAAGTCCGACAACAAGGGCAAGTCGGGCAAGGGCAACTGAGCCCCCCGGGGCGGCCCGCGCCGCCCGCCCACCTCCCCGCCGGTCACGCCTCGCGCGCGGCCGGCGGGGCTGCTTTTGGGCGCGGCCGCTGGGCAGCCGACCCCCGGCAGCCCACCCCGCCGCCTCGCCCGCCGTCGACCGCGGGCAGCCTCCGCGCGCGCGGGCTGCCCGCCGGACCCGGGCAGGTCCGCCCGCACGCCGAAGCGGCGCGGCGCCCGGTGCCCGCGGGCGGGCCCCCGGCCACCGGCGGCCTCGGGCCGCCCGTTAGCCGCCGCCCCGCCCCGCGCGGTCGAGGGCGGCGCTCAGCGCCTCGGCGAGGACCGGGACGGTCAGCGGCTTGGAGAGGAAGGCGTCCATCCCCGCCGCGGCGCAGCGGGCGCGCTCCTCGGGGTGGACGCTGGCGGTCACCGCGATGACCTGCACCCGCTGGTTGGGCCCCGGGGCCACACGCAGCGCCGCGGTCGCCCGCAGGCCGTCCATGACCGGCATGTGCACGTCCATCAGCACGACGTCGTAGCGTCCGGTCGCGAGGCGCGCGCAGGCCACCGCCCCGTCCTCGGCGAGATCGACCGCGCAGCCGAGCAGATCGAGCATGCCCTGGGCCACCGCGCGGTTGGTCGGGTGATCGTCGACCAGCAGCACCCGGGGGGCGCCCGGCGGCGGCGCCGGCGCGGCGGCCGGCGGCGGGGCCTCGGCGTCCCGGGGGGGCTGCGCGCGCTCTGGAGCCGGCGCCGGCGCGCGCACCGGCGCGGGGCCCGGCCCCGGTGGCCGCCCCGCCGGCGCCTCGACCCAGGGCAGGGCCAGGGTGAAGGTCGAGCCCACCCCGACCTCGCTCTCGAGCCACAGCCGGCCGCCCATCAGCCCGGCGAGCTCGCGGCAGATGCTGAGGCCGAGCCCGGTCGAGCCCAGGCCCGTCCCGCCCGGCCCCGCGGCGGCCGCCTGCGCCTGGCCCATCACGAAGGGGTCGAAGATCTGCGCGGCGAGGGCCTCGGGCACGCCGGGGCCGGTGTCCTGCACCGCGAGCAGCAGCTCGCCGCCGGGGCCGCGCCCGAGCCGCACCCCGATCTCTCCGCGGGCGGTGAACTTGATCGCGTTGCCGAGCAGGTTCAGCGCGATCTGGCGCAGGCGCAGCGGGTCGAGCACGAGCTCGGTCAGGGGCGGCAGCTCGAGCGCGACCCGGATCGGCAGCCCCCGCTGCGCGGCGATCGGCCGCAGCAGGGTGATCACGTCGGTGACGACCGCGACGGGGTCGGCAGGGCGCGGCTCGAGGGTCAGGCGGCCCGCGTCGACCTTCGACAGGTCCAGCACGTCATTGATGAGCAGCAGCAGGGTGTGGGCCGAGGCGCGCACCGCCTCGGTCATCTCGCGCTGGGGGGCGCTCAGCGCGGTCTGGCCCAGCAGCTCCATCATCCCGAGCACGCCGTTGAGCGGGGTCCGCAGCTCGTGGCTCATGCGGGCGAGGAAGGCGCCCCGGGCCGCGCTGAGCTGCTCGGCCAGCGCCCGGCGGCGCTCGGCCTCTTCGGCGCCGCGCAGCGCGATGACCGCGTCTTGGAGCTGCGCCGACAGCGTGTGCAGCTCGCTGCTGCCCTCGAGGATCGGCAGCGCCACCTCGGCCGGAGCGCCGCGGCCCACCTCTGCCAGCCCGTGCACCAGCCGGTAGAGCGGCCGCAGCACGCCGATCTCGAGCGAGAGCAGCAGCAGGCTGAGCAGCAGCAGGCCGCCCGCGCCGATCATCACCAGCAGCGCCCGGGCGGTCGACCGGGCCACCTGGTGCACCGGACGGTCGTCCTCGACCACGAGCAGGGCGGCGGGCTGCCCCTCGACGTCGCGCAGCAGCCAGCGGCCGGCGACCCGATCCTCACCCTCGAGGCGCACACCCGGCGGCGCGGCGCCCGGCGCCTCGAGGCGCAGGCCCTGGGCGCTGGTCTTGGCGAGGGCGGGCAGGGTGAGGCCGGGCAGGCTGCGGGCGAGGAGCAGGGTGCCGGAGCTCGGGCGCTCGCCGACGCTCGGGCGGAGGGGGCGCTGGCTGATCGCGTAGGGGACACCGTCCACCACGGCATAGCCGTCGACGGAGGCGGGCAAGCGCGCGGCGAGGGCCGACCAGGCGGCCGGGCTCGGGCGGACCGGGCCCGCCCCGGGGCCGATCCCGAGCGAGCTGACCGTCCGCCCTTCGAGGTCCAGGATGAGCAGCTCGCTGGCCCGCAGGCGCTCGAGGCTCTCGATGTGCATGTTCTCGACGACGAACTCGTTCTCGATCCCGGCGGCCAGCTCGTAGGGGTCGTCCCAGGTCGCCCACTCGGCCGCCATGCTGGCGAGGTGGTCGAGATCCACCTGGAGCGCGGCCGCGGCGCGGTCGAGGTTGTGCTGGGCCTCGGCCTCTTCGACGCGGGCGAAGGCGTCGCGGATCACGCGGTCGGCGAGCGCGCCCTGGACGCCGATGAACAGCACCCAGAGCACAAGGCCGCTCAACCCGACCAACAGCCGGAGCGGGAGCCGGGCGCGCCGCGTGGGCATTCTCCTCCCTCCCGGCGCGCTTCGCTCCGGAGCCTCGGGGCGACTCCGCCACGGGCGACTCCACATCGGTGCGCGCGACACCAGGATGAGGCCAGAGCAGCCGATCCTGAGCACGCGGACCACCGTCGCGGCGCAGCGATCCCCCGGCGCTCAGCCGCGCCGGTGGTTCCAGGCGAGGCGCGTGTACTTCGCGGCCAGCGCCCGGTGGAAGTCCGCCGCCTCGGGCCCGAGCGGCTTGATGACCTTGGCCGGCACCCCGAGCACCAGGCTGCCGGCGGGGATCTGCGCCCCGGCCGGGACCACGGCCCCCGCGCCGATCACGCTGCCCGGGCCGACCACGGCGCCGTCGAGCACCACCGCGCCGATGCCGATGAGGCAGGCATCGCCGATGACGCAGCCGTGCAGCACCGCGCGGTGGCCGACGACCACGTCTGCGCCGACGATGGTCGGGTCCAGGTCGCCGAGGTGCACCACCACGCCGTCTTGGAGGTTGCTGCGCGCCCCGACCTCGATGCGCTGCAGATCGGCGCGCAGCACGCAGCCGAACCAGACGCTGCTCTCGGCGGCGAGGCGCACGTCGCCGACCAGCGCGGCGCCCGGCGCGACGTAGGCGTCCTCGGCCACCTGGGGCACCGCGTCGAGGTAGCGCGCGAGGGTGACGCCGGGCAGCCTGGCCCGCAGCGCGTCGAGCGCGGCCTCGAGCGCGGCGTGGTCGGCGGGCGGGCCCTCGGCGCGGGGCACCGAGGTGGTCTGGGTACGGATGGCCATGGCTCCTCCAGCGGCGGGGCGGGCGGCCTCAGCCCTCCTCGTCCCCCTCTCCTTCGCCCTCCTCCTCCTCGTCGTCCACCTCGGGCCGGCCCCGCGGCGGCGGCAGCTTCTTCGCCGGCGGGGTGGCGTCGGGCACCGGCACGACGGTCAGCGCGCCCACCTCAACCCACGGGTCAGCGCCGCCGGCCCGGGGCAGCAGCGCGCCGTCGGCCCCGCGCCAGGCCACCTCGACCGGCAGCGGCCCGGCGTCGAGGCGGGCGGGGACCGCGAAGCGCAGGTCGAAGGCCACATCATCGCCCTGGGTCCAGGTCCAGATCGGCGGCTCGGCCAGGGCGCCGGCCGAGGGCAGCTCGATCTTCTGGCCGCCGCGGGTCACCCGCACGGCCGGCCGCAGGCGCAGGGCCTCGTCGACCTCGAGGCGCCAGGTGCAGCGCAGGAAGCTGACCTCGCCGGGCGCGGCCTCGGCGGTCCACGGCGCGCAGCCGAGCATCGACACCGCGCCGCCCCAGGTCGCGGCCGACGGCGCCCCGCTGCGGGTGCGCGCCCCGGCCGCCCGCTCGGGCTCGGCGAGGTAGCGGCCGAGCAGCTCTTTGCGCCAGCGCTCGACGCCGTCGCGGCGCGCCGCCAGCTCGGGGCTCAGCGCCCCGGCGGGGATCAGGTTGTCGCGCTCGGCCGGGTCGGCGGCGAGATCAAAGCGCTTGGGGCTGCCGTCGCGGTAGAGCTCGATGAATTTGTCCTGCCCGACGCGATCGGCCGAGCAGCGGCCCGGGCGGAAGCAGGTGTGGTAGAGCCGCCGGTCGGCGTCCACCGGCTGCAGCAGGCTGCTGCCCACGGTGGACCCGCCGGTGACCTCGAGGCCGGCCAGCTCAAGGACGGTGGGCAGCACGTCAATCTGCTGCCTCGCCCCCTCGATGACCCCGGTGCGGCTGAGCACGCCGGGCCCCCACAGCACGGCGGGGATGCGCAGCCCCTCTTCGTAGATGACCAGGTCGTGCTGCCAGCGGCCGTGCTCGCCCACGCCCTCGCCGTGGTCGCCGATGATGACGAACACGGTGTTGTCGAGCAGGCCGGCCGCCTCGTGGGCGGCGATGAGCTCGCCGAGCACGTGATCGCCGTAGTTCACGCCGTTGAGGTAGCGGCCGCGGGTGCCGCGGTAGGGCTTGAACAGGCCCTTGCCCCAGTGGGCCGGCGTCTTGTACTCGTGGTGGCTGGCGAGGGTCAGGTAGACCGACAGGAAGGGCACCTCGGGGGAGGCGGCCGCCCAGGCCACGCCGGGCCCGATCATGCCGAGATCATCGACGCCGAAGTAATTGTTCTTGTCCCAGCCCTGGTGCTCGATGACCTTGAGCGGCAAGAAGCGGTCAAAACCCATGTTGTGGGTCAGGCCGACGCGGTCCTCAAAGTCGCCCCGCGCGGTCTGAAAGAAGGCGCTGCGGTAGCCGGCGCCGCGCAGCAGGGTCGGCAGGCAGGGGCTGATGAGGCCGTCGGGCCGCGCCTCAAAAACCTCGGTGGTCGGGTAGGGCCACTGGCCGCAGAGCACGCTGACCAAGCCCTTGGTGGTGTGCGGCAGCACGGCGGTCATGTCGTCGACCACCAAGCCCTCGCGCGCGAGGCGGTCGAGCACCGGCGTGGTCTGCAAGAAGAACGTGTACGGCGTGGTCGACTGCGCGTTGACCGACTCGAGCACCACGATGACGACGTTGGGCGGGCGCAGGCCGGCGGCGGCGGGCGCCGGGCCCACCTCGAGCGGCACGAAGCGCTCGGGCGGCGGCGGCAGGGGCTGGTCGTAGTAGCGGTCGATGGCGTCGAGCCCGAGCGTGTTGAGCAGCGGGTCGCGCATGTCGCGCGAGAGCCGGGTGTAGCGGCCCTTGGGGACCGGCACCTGGTCGGCGCAGAGCAGCAGCAGCACCACCCAGAGCGCCCGCCAGCCCCACAGCCCGCGCTGCGGGGCGCGCATGGCGGCCGGGACCACCGCCACCGCGCAGAGCAGGCCGAGCAGGCCCCAGCGCGCCGGGCTCATCTCGGAGGCCGCGACGGGCAAGGCACGGGGCAGGTCGCGCAGGGCGTAGATCAGCACCTCCCAGTCGGCGCGGGTGCCGGTCGACTGGAAGAAGGCGAGGTCGGCCGCGCAGGCCACGCAGAGGGTGAGCGTGAAGGCGACCCAGAGGCCCGCGGTCAGGCGGGGGGTCCAGCGCCCCAGCGTGCGGGCGACCAGCCAGGCGACGCCGCTGGCCAGCACCCACTGCTGGGCCTCGCCAAAAAGCAGCATCTTGGTGTCGTAGGCGGTCCAGGGGATGCTGCTCGACCGGCGGATGCTCAGCCGAAAGGCGAGCAGGGGGAGCAGGGGGAGGAGCGCGCCCCAGAGGTACCAGCGGAGCTCGTCGGCCGAGGGCGGGAGGCGGCGGAGCGCCCGACGGACCCGGTCGCCGAGCCCAGCGGCGGCGGAGGGCGGAGGGGGCTGCGGCATGGGCACCTGCGGAGGCGGGGGGCGCGGCGGTGACGGGGACGCGGCGCGCCCGCGCCGGTCGCGCGCCTAATCCGGCACGGACGCGCCTGCATGGCGCGTGCCGTTCCCCGGGCCGCGACCGGCCGCAGCCGCTGGCATCGGACCGGCTCCACCCTGGAGCCCCCGATGCACAGCGCCCCCCCTCCGCCCGACGCCCTCTCCCGCCTGCGCGCGGCCGGCGAGGGCGTCCATCTGCTCTCCCTCGCCTGGATTGGCGTCGAGGCGGGCATTTTTGACGCACTGAACCACCAGCCTGCCACGCCCAGCACCCTCGCCGCGGCCCGGGGCCTCGACCCGGCCTACGCCCAGCGCTGGGCCGAGGCGGCCCTGGCCTTCGGCTTGGTCGAAGAAGATCCCAGCGGCCCGCCGTGGACGCTGCGGCCGAGCGCCGAGGGCGCCCTGCTCTGCGCCGGCCAGCCCGGCCTGCCCCTCGCCGTCGGCGCCGGCCTGACCGCCCACCTGCTCGGGCAGCTGCCGGGGCTCATGCGCAGCGGGCACCAGCCCGGCGAGGTCATCCTCGGCGAGAACCCTGCGGTCGCGCCGTTCTTTGGCGCGATGCTCGAGGCGGGCTTCGGCGCGATGCTCAGCCGCGCGGTGCTGCCGGCGGTCTCCGAGTTCAGCGCCCAGCTCGCCGAGGGCGGCCTGGTGCTCGATCTCGGCTGCGGCAACGGGTGGTTCCTCCGCGGCCTGCTGCGGCGCTTCCCCCAGGCCCGCGGCTTCGGGATCGACGGCATGGACGCCAACATCGCCGACGGCGCCGCCCGCGCGGCGGCCGAGGGCCTCGCCGACCGGCTGACGCTCGCGCGGGGTGACCTGCTGCCCCTGCCCGCGACCGCGCCCCCGGCCCTCATCTGCCTCAACCGCGCCCTGCACCACGTGTGGGACCGCCGGGCCGCGCTGCTGGAGGCGATCGCCGCGGCGCTGGCCCCGGGCGGCGCGGTCATCATCTGGGAGCCGGCCTGGCCGGCCGACCCGCGGGAGCTCGCCGCGCCCGGCCGCCGCGGCTTGGCCTGGAACAACCTCGCCGAGCATGTCCAGGGCAACCACCTGCTGCGCCCCGCCCAGATCGAGGACGCCCTGCTGGACGCCGGCTTCTGCACCGAGACCACGCCGCTGCCCGGCGGCGACGTGGTGATCGTCGGGCGCCGCGACCGCTGAGCAGGTCGCCCCCTCCCCTGCTTGGCGACGGGGGCCGGCTGGTCGGGTGGACCCGCCCGGTCCTCCCGCTCAGCGCGCGGCGGAGCCGAGCTGGGCCGCGGCGTCGCGCAGGGCCGTCCGCAGGCCCTCTTCGACCACCGGATGGTAGAAGGGCAGGGCCAGCACCTCGGGCACGGTCAGCCCGAGCTGGTGGGTCCAGGCCAGCAGGTGCGCGAGGTGCTCGGCGTCGGGGCCGACCAGCTCGGCGCCGAGCAGCTTCATGCTGCCCCGCGCGGCGTAGACGTGGATGCGGCCCTGGTTTCGCAGGCCGACCCGGCTGCGGCCCTGGTCACCCATGTCGACCGCGCCGACCACCACCTGGGCCGGGTCGAGCGCGGCCCAGCGCTGGCCGACCAGGGCGATCTGCGGGCTCGTGAAGAGGACGCTCAGCGCGCTGCGCCGGCGCAGGGCGGCCAGCGGCTCACCCTTGACCAGCCGGGCCGCGTTCTCGCCGGCGTGGGCGCCCTCGTCGGCCGCCTCGTGCAGCAGCGGGCGCTCGGCCAGCGCGTCGCCGGCCAAGAAGACCGGCAGGCCGCCGACCTGCAGCGTCTCGGGGTCGACCGGGGGCAGGCCGCGGCGGTCGAGCGCGAGGCCGAGGGCCTCGAGGCCGAGCTGGTCGGTGTTCGGGCGGCGGCCGGTGGCGATGAGGGCCAGGGCGAACTCCTCCTCGTCGACCGGACCGCCGGTGGCCTGGTCGGCGACCCAGCGCACCCGCACACCGTCGGCGGTGCGCTCCACCGCGTCGATCCGGGCGTCGGGGTGCAGGGGCAGCTCGCTGCCGATCGCCGCCTGGGCCGCGGCGCGGATCTGGGGGTCGCTCAGCGGCCCGACCGCGCCGCCCACGCCGAAGATCCGCACCCGCACGCCGAGGCGGTGCAGGGCCTGCCCGAGCTCGAGGCCGATGACGCCGGGGCCGAAGACCGCCACGCTCTCGGGCAGATCGGTCCAGTCGAAGACATCGTCGTTGACGATCATCCGGTCGCCCAGGGCGGCGAACATCGGGAAGATCTGCGGCCGCGAGCCGGTGGCGATGACCACCGCGCCGGCCGAGACCACGCGCTCGGCGCCGTCTGCGCCGGTCACCCCCACCTGACCGCCGCCGAGCAGGCGGCCGCGGCCGCGCCACAGCTCGTCTTCGCCCAATTGATCGGTGGTCTCGAGGGTGAAGCCGACGAAGCGATCACGCTCGCTGCGGACCCGGGCCATCACCGCCGGGCCGTCGACCTGGGCCTTGCGGGGCAGGTCGGCGCCGAAGCGGTGCGCGCCCTCGGCGGCGTGGGCGGCCTCGGCGGCGGCGATGAGCAGCTTGCTCGGCATGCAGCCGACCCGGGCGCAGGTGGTGCCGAGCGGGCCGGGATCGACGAGCAGCACGCGCAAGCCACGGGCGCGGGCCACGACGCGGGCCCGCAGGCCGGCGGTGCCGGCGCCGAGCACGACGAGGTCGACGGAGAGGTCAGCGGGGCGCGGGGCGGAGGCGGAGGAGGCGGACATCAGGGCTCCAGCAGAGGGGGTCGCCTCTGGGAGAAGCAAGGGCTGTGCCAAGCGCCACCTCTGCGCGCCGCGCCACCGGAACCAGCTCCAGGTCGTCATCCTCGACGATCACCGACTTGGCGCGGGGACCGAACACCGGCGGGTCGGTGCGCCCCCACCGACGGAGCGGTGCAATCTCACCGGCGGGCCGGTGTCGGCACACCGACGGGCCGGTGCGGCGGACGGCGCTCAGGCGGGCTCGGTGCGGTCGTCGTGCTCGGGCAGGATCGGCGGCAGATCGGGCGCCTCGGTGGGGTCGACGTCGGCGGTCAGGTGGTTGAGGCCCTTGCCCAAGGCCATGCGGGCGGCGCCGCGGGCCCGGATCTCGGCGAAGACCTTGGCCTCGAGCTGCGAGAGCTGGCGCGCCGACAGCCCGAGGCGGTGCGCGAAGTCACTGACCTTGCGGGCCTCTTCGACGACGTAGTGGCCATCGGCCACCGCCACCGTCAGGGCCGCGGTCAAGAAGAGCTCGGCGTGGGGCCAGAGCGCCTCAAAAGGCGCCTCGTCGCCCGGCGGGACCGGGCCGAGCAGGCGCTCGATCAGCCGCAGGCGCTCATCGTGGGGTGTCACGGGCCCGACGATCACCTCGCGGAGGCCGAGCGCAAAAGCCCGCGTCACCTCGTCAGAGAGCGCGGCGTCGCGGATCCGTCGGCTCAGCTTGGGCGCAGACATCAGGCGCCTCCGCGGGGATCGGGTGGGGAGGACAAGGGCCCGGAGATCGGGGCCCGCGCGCCTATCGCCGCGCCGGGCGGGGCGCAGCGCAGCGGCCGCCCCCGCAGCCTGCACCAGACCGGCGCCGGCGGTGCGCCCGCGCCACGCGGCTGACCGCGGGCTGACATCGCGCGCGCGGGGCGCGCCGCACCCGCGCCCCCACCGGCGGTGACGAGCACGGTGTTCTGCACGGGCGGCCCGGCTGCATCACAAGGCCTTGACCAGCGCTGCGCCGCAGGCCCTGCCCCTTCCGCTATCGTCCGCCGTCGAACCCACCGCGCCGCGCCGACGCGCCGGGCCGCCGCCCACCCGGCGCGGCCCCCCCGCGGCCAACTCGCCCCCTTGGAGCACCGATGGGCCCTCGCCTGCCCCTGATCCGCCTCGTCGCCGCCCTGGCCCTCGCCGCCCCCGCCGTCGCGCTCACCGCGGCGACCGTGGCTCCGTCCCTGGCCCACGCGCAAGCCTTCCCCCAGCCGCTGGTCGAGCTCATCCCCGGCGGTGAGGTGGTGGGCGACGGCCAGACCCAGGTCGAGCTGCACTTCATCGCGCTCGGCGTCGACGGCAAGCCGCTGGCGGGCCTGAACGGGAAGTTCGGCGGCGGCGTCAAAGACGCGAAGCTCGCCGAGGTCCAGCCCGGCCTCTACCGCGCCACCTGGACGCCCCCGGCCGTCGACAAGCGCAAGGCGCTCGAGTTCACCTTCTCGGGCAACAGCGCCGGCGGCAAGATCGAGCGCGCGTGGTCGATCACCGTGCAGCCGCCCGCCCCGACCAAGGTCGGCGCCTCGGCCAGCCCCGAGAAGCTGACGCTGGGGGTCGACAGCACCGCGTCGGTCACCTTCCGGCTCGACGGGCCGAGCGGCCCGGTCTCGACCGGCGAGCTCGTCGCCCTGGCGAGCAACGGCTCGGTCCAGAACATCACGAACATGGGCGACGGCCGCTACATCGCCCAGTTCACGGCGCCGACCCCGACCTACCCGCAGCTCGCGCTGGTCACCGTCGCGGATCGCCGCGACCCGGCGCGCAGCTACGGCCAGCTGGTCATCCCGCTCAACGGCAAGACCACGTTCAAGGTGCCCGGCCAGCCCCCCGGCGCGACCGTCATCTTGAACATCGCCGGCCAAGAGTTCATGGGCCAGGCCGACGGCACCGGCACCGCGCCGGTCAACATCGTCGTGCCCCCGGGCGTGGCGAACGCCAAGGTCACCACGGTCCTCAACGGCCAGCGCACCGAGAGCCAGATCGACCTCAAGCCGCCGCCGAGCAAGCGGGTCCTGTTCTTCCCCGCCTCGACCGGCGTGCCGGCCGACCCGAGCCAGGGCGTGCCCCTGCGGGCCTTCGTGACCCGCCCCGACGGCCAGCCCGACACGGCCGCCCGCGTCACCTTCAGCGCCGACAAGGGCAGCGTCAGCGAGGCCAAGCACGAGGGCAACGGCATCTACGCCGCCACCTTCAGCCCGCCGACCGCCGCCGCCGCCGGCACCGTGACCTTCAAGGTGAGCGTGGCCGACAGCGCCGGCGCCCAAGAAGACAGCGTCGCCGCCAACCTCGCGCCCACCCGCCCCGGCGGCCTGCGCCTCAACGTCGAGCCGCCGAGCCTCGACCCGACCACCACCACCTTCCAGGTGCTGGCGAAGGTCACCGACCCCTCGGGCGCGGGCAGCGCGGGCCGCAGCCTCAGCTTCACCGCCGCGGGGGCCGCCGCCGAAGGCGCGACCCAGGACCTCGGCAACGGCGACTACAAGGCCACCTTCCGCACCGTGGGCAACACCAACGTCGAGCTGGTGGGCAGCGCCTCGGTGCCGGCCAGCGGCAACCCGCTGGCCCGCGTGCTCGTGCTGCCCCTGCGCGACGCGGTGAAGACCGGCGACGACTACACCAGCGTCGCGATCATCACGATCGACCAGTACGGCTACCCGGTGGCCAACGTGCCGGTCGAGCTCAGCGCCATCACCGGCGACGGGCGCCTCTCGGGCAACGTGACCACCGACGGCGGCGGCGTGGCCATCGCCACCTACACGGCCGGCAAGGACGCGGCGATCGTCACCATCCGCGCCGAGGCCCAGGGCCGGGTCGGCGCGGGCGCGCTGGTCCAGAGCGCGGCGACGCTCTCGCTGCCGCCGCTGACCCCGAGCAGCAGCCCGCTCGTCGGCACCCAGATCGCCGCGTGGAAGCGCACCCTCGCCACCGCCCGGGTCAGCCGCGGCGGCGCGGCGGTGGCGGCCGCCCCGCCCTCGGCCCCGGTCGGGCAGGCCGGCCCCCCGGCCCGCGTGATGGCCACGGCCACCCCGAGCAGCGCGGCGCCGGGCGCGGTGGTCGCCCTCAAGGTGCAGGTCACCGATGCCAACGGGCGCGCGGCGGCCGCCCCCGCGGTCGAGCTGCTGCCGATGAACGGCGGCACCATCAGCGCCCCGGTCAGCGTCGGCAACGGCGAGTTCACCGCCAACTACACCGTGCCCGCGGGCGCGACCGGCGACCTGCGGGTGGCGGTGTCGACCAGCGGCGGCGCGGTCGCCAGCATC
>JBJONS010000448.1:0-4763 GCA_046051725.1 Pseudomonadota bacterium
CGCGAGGACGTCTGCGCCTGGCTGCAGCGCGGCCTCGAGGCCGACCTCTGCGGCCTGCTCGACGCCGTTCTGCGCGAGACCGGCGAGGCCGACGTCGCGCTCTGCGGCGGTGTCTTCGCCAACGTGCGCCTCAACCAGCGCCTCGCCGAGCGGCCCGGCCTGCGCCGCCTCTGGGTCTTCCCCCACATGGGCGACGGCGGCCTCGCCGCGGGGGCGGCACTGCTCAGCGCCGGCGCGGCGCCGGTGGCCTTGCCGAGCGCGGCGCTCGGCCCCGACCTCGACCCGGCCGAGCTGGGCGCGGCCCTGGCCAGCGCGCCCGAGGCCCGGGCCTCTGCCGATCCGGCGGACCTGGCCGCGCGCTTGCGCCGCGGCCAGCTGATCGCCATCTGCCGCGGGCGGAGCGAGTTCGGCCCGCGGGCCCTGGGCCAGCGCAGCATCTTGGCCTGCCCGGCCGATCCGGCGGTGGTCGACCGCCTCAACGCCGCCCTGCAGCGCTCGGCCTTCATGCCCTTCGCGCCGGCGGTGCGCGCCGAAGACATCGACGAGGCGGTCGATCTCGCGCCCGCGGCCCGCGCTGCCGCCCGGTTCATGACCGTGACCGCCGAGGCCCGCCCGGCGCTGCGGGCGGCGGCCCCCGCGGTGGTGCACGCTGACGGAAGCGCGCGGGTGCAGGTGGTGCACCCCGACGAGGCGCCGCTGCTGCACGCCATCCTCAGCGCCTATCGGGCCCTGGGCGGCGGGCCGGCCCTGCTCAACACGAGCTTCAACCTGCACGAGGAGCCGATCGTGCAGACCGCGGGTGACGCCCTGCGCTCGTGGCGGGCGGCGGGGCTGGATGGGCTGGTGTTGGGGGAGGCGCTGCTCGTGCAGGGGGAGGGTGGCGGGCGCTGAGGGCGGGGTGCGCCCGGTCGACCGGAGCGCGCCGCGCAGCGGCGGCCGCGCAGCGGCCCAGCCGGGCGGGCGCCGATACCGCCGCAGGCGGAGCGGCGCCCAGGGCCCCGGCGCCGCGCGCAGGGGGGCCGCTGGCGCCCAGCGGGCCCGCAGGGGCTCGATGACCGTGGGGTGGACTTAGGCGCTCGATCCAGGTCCGGGGCGTGAAGTGGGCGCCGAGCTTGAGGCGCCCGTAAGCCCCCAAAAACAGGGGGGCCGCCGCGACCGACAACGCGTGAGCTTGCCGGCCGGAGGTCACCATACCCGCGCCCCGCCGCCGCATCACCCAAGACGAAGCCCCCGAGCGGCTCGCCACCTGGCGCGCGGCGGCGCAGCCGCGCCCCGAGTGGTGCGCCGAGAACCGCGTCGAAGGGCGCTCCCTCCGCTACTGGGCCGCCCGCCATCCGCAGCCCGCGGCCATCCGTCTGCTCGAGCTGGCCCGACCCGGCCGGTGGCAAGGTCAACTGCGGCAGGGGCGCTGTTGGGGGCCAGCTGCATGTTGGGGGATGCCCGGGCAACAACCCGCGCGGGTTACGAGCGACCACCTTCAGCGGGACGACACCGAACGATGACTGCCGGAACCTTCAAGGAGGCTGCACGTGCAGTGCTCGCCGTGGCGGGCGAGCCGTTGCACGCCCACGAGATCGCTCGTCGCGCACTCGCGCAGGGGCTGGTCGTCACCAGCGGCAGGACGCCCGAGGCCACGATGGAGGCCGCGCTGTGCGTCGCGGTCCGTGCTCGAGAGAGCGGGTTCGCGCGGGTTGCCCCTCGGACCTTCGCGCTGAGCGCGCCCGGGGCGCCCGGGGCGACTCCGACCGTCGACGAAGACGACGGGGAGGTCGGGGGGAGCACGAGCGACCGACGCATTCGTATCCCGCACTTCCCGACGCTGAACGAGCTCCGTGCGTTCCTTCGTGCGATCAAGGGTCTGACCGCCGAGGCGATCACGCAGCTCGGCAGCAGGCTCACCGAGCTGCGCGGCTCGCCGCAGAGCCAGACCGACTGGTCCGACCCAGACACTTGGATCGCCGAGCGGCTCAGCGGGCTCGAGGCTGCGACCGCCAAGGCGCTGTGGGAGCGCAGCGGTCGGGTCGTGAACCCGCGCCACGTCACGGGCGTCTGGCTCACCGCCCGCAACTACGCTCTTCTCGACAAGGCCCTCGACGGCACCCTGGCGCTCTCGGCCCGCGGCGAAGCGCTGCGTGATGGCGTCGGCACCGAAGTGTTGCGCGACATCGACGACGCAGAGGGGGTCCTCGCGGTGCTACAGCTCGTCGCCGAGCGCGGCCCGGCTGGGGCCGGCGAGCTCCTCGGCCCATGGGGCGAGCACCTGCAGAAGTACGGGCGGGTCAAGAGCGACAGCGCGATCCGGTCGTACCTGTACCAGCGCCTGCGCAACCTGCTCGACCGTGAGCTCCTCGCACGCAGCGGCGCCCGCTACGCCGTCACAAACGCGGGGCTTGCCTGGCTCGGCGAGGCCGACGCCGCTGACGACACCGAGGTCGACCCCAACGCCGAGCTGCTGGCGCTCGCCCAGCGCAAGCAAGAGCAGGTCAAGGAGGCCCTACGTGAGATCCTGGGCGACATGGATCCGTATGCCTTCGAGCACGTCATCAAGGACCTGCTGGTGGCCATGGGGTACGATGAGGTGGTGGTCACTTCGCCCTCCAACGACAAGGGAGTGGACGTGATCGGGCGGATCCAGCTGGGGATCACGGCCGTTCGCGAGGTGATCCAAGTCAAGCGGCACCGCAAGACCATTCAGCGCAAGGAGCTCGACGCGCTGCGCGGCTCGCTTCACCGCTTCCAGGCTGTGCGCGGCACGCTCATCACCACGAGCCGCTTCTCGTCGGGGACGGAGAAGGCGGCCTTCGAGTGGGGTGCGGCGCCGATCACGCTCATCGACGGAGAGAAGCTGATCGACCTGCTGGCAGCACATGAGATCGGCGTGAAGAAGCGGAAGATCGAGGTGTGGGAGCTGGATGCATCGGCGTTCGGGGAGGAGGAAACGTGAGCTCCGAAGCCGACACCCGCAAGCAGCTCATCGACGCTGCGCTGCGCCTCGCGGGCTGGAAGCTCGGCGACCCGTCGCACGTGCTGGAGGAGTACGAGATCGACCTCGTCGCGGCTGGTGCGATGCCGATGATCTTCGCCGATGTCGCGGCCGGACCGTTCTTCGGCAGGCAGTTCGCTGACTACGTCCTCCTCGTCCGCGGCCGCATTGTCGCGGTCATCGAGGCCAAGCGCACCGCCAAAGCCGCGCAGCTCGGCCAAGAACAGGCCTACCAGTATGCGCAGCACATCCAGCGGCTCCAGGGCGGCGCCATCCCGCTGGTGTTCTACACGAACGGCCACGACCTCTGGATGTGGGACACCGAGCGCTACCCGCCCACGAAGGTCCGCGGCTACCCGACGCCGCTCGACCTGGAGTGGCTCGACCAGCGCCGCCTGACCCGCGAGCCGCTGTCGGGCGAGCGCATCGACCCCGACATCGCCGGCCGCGGCTACCAGATCGCCGCCATTCGCTCGGTTTTGGAGCGGGTCGAAGCGAAGCGGCGCCGCTTCCTGATGGTCATGGCCACCGGCACTGGCAAGACCCGCACCGCCATGGGGCTCATTGACGTGCTGCTGCGCGCTCATTGGGCCAAGCGCGTGCTGTTCCTCGTCGACCGCGTGGCGCTGCGCGACCAAGCCATCGACGCCTTCCGGGAGCATCTCCCCGACAGCCCCTACTGGCCGCGCACCGAGGGGCACCGGGTCGAGACCACCTGGGCTGGGAACCGCCGCCTCTACTGCACGACCTACCCGACGATGCTCAACCTCATCGAGGCGGGCACGTCGCCCGCGGCCTACATCTCGCCGCACTTCTTTGACCTCGTCATCGCCGACGAGAGCCACCGCAGCGTCTACAACACGTACCAGGCCGTCCTCGAGTGGTTCAGCGGGCTGCGGCTCGGGCTGACGGCGACGCCCCGCGACCACATCGACCACGACACCTTCGCCCTCTTCGACTGCGACGCCGGCGACCCGACCTTTGCCTATACCTACGAGCAGGCCGTCGCGCACAATCCGCCGTTCCTGTGCGACTTTGAGGTGCTGAAGGTCCGGTCCAAGTTCCAGCTGGAGGGCATCCAGGGCGGCGCGCTGCCGCCGCAGGTCTGAAAGAAGCTCGTCGCTCAAGGCCAGGACCCGTCTGAGATCGACTTCGAGGGCTCCGACCTGGAGCGCAAGGTCACGAACGCCGGCACGAACGTCATCATCGTCCGCGAGTTCATGGAGGAGTCGATCAAGGACCCCACCGGCACGCTGCCGGGCAAGTCGATCTTCTTCGCCATCTCCAAGGGCCACGCCCGGCGCCTCGCGGAGATCTTCGACCAGCTGTACCCGGAGCACGCAGGCAAGCTGGCGCGGGTGCTGGTGAGCGAGGACCCTCGCGTGCACGGCAAGGGCGGGCTGCTCGACCAGTTCAAGAACAACGACATGCCGCGTGTCGCGATCTCGGTGGACATGCTCGACACCGGCGTCGATGTGCCCGAGGCGGTGAACCTCGTCTTCGCCAAGCCGGTGTTCAGCTACACGAAGTTTTGGCAGATGATCGGCCGGGGGACCCGCGTGCTGCCCCCGCCGCACCGGCGGCGCCCATGGTGCCCGCAGAAAGACCGCTTCCTGATCCTCGACTGCTGGGGAAACTTCGACTTCTTCAAGATGAAGCCCAAGGGTCGCGAGCCGAGCGAACAGGTCGCGCTGCCGGTGCGGCTGTTTCAGGCCCGCCTCGACACGCTCGAGGCGGCGCTCGCCCATGCGCGCGCGGACGTGATCACCGACGTGATCGC
>JBJONS010000449.1:0-4166 GCA_046051725.1 Pseudomonadota bacterium
CCAGCGGCACCGCGGCGGCCCAAGCGCCGGCCGAGCCCGCGCCAGCCGCGCCGCTCCTCCCCGAGGCGGGGCCCGCCGCGGCGCCCGAGGCGCCTTCCCCCGCTCCAGCCGCCCCGTCGCCCGAAGATCGGCTGCTGGACGCTGTCACCGACTACCAGCGCGGCGAGCGCGAGCGGGCCCAAGCCAAGCTGGTGGCCTTGGTGGTCGACGAGGGCACCTTGCCCGTCCTCGTGCGCCAAGAGGCCCGGGTCTACTTGGGCGAGCTGCTGTTCGCCCAAGACCAAAAGCAAGAAGCTCAGGTCTTTTTCGAGCAGGTGCTCGCGTCCGATCCCGCCTACCGCCTCGACCCCTTCGTGCACCCGCCCGACGTCTGCGCCTTCTTTGACTATGTCCGGGCGCTGTCGGCCGACGAGCCACCGGCGCCACCCCCGCCGCTGCCGGCCCGCATGCCCGCCGCGGTGTTCAGCCCGCTCGGGACCTACCACATCCGCAACGGCGAGAAGCTGCGCGGCTATGCCTACCAGGTCGGCATCCTCGGCACAGCGTCGGCCAGCCTGCTCATGGGCGGGGTGCTGCTGTCCGACCGCAGGTACCTGCCCGGCACGGCCGAAGAGGACCAGCTCCGCGCCCTCAAGCGGGCCCAGATCGGCGTCAGCGCCGCGACATGGGGCCTGTACCTGCTCAGCGTCAGCGACGCGAGCCGCCACTGGCGCAGCCTCAACCTCAACGCCGGACCGCGCGGATTTAGCCTCGAAGGTCGGTTTTAGCCACAGGCCACCCCTCTGCTGCCGTGGCGGCCCCGGGCGCCCCGCGCGGTTAGGTCGCCGCGTCGGTCCGCCGCGGGCCCGCGCCTGCCCGGGTGCGGGCGGGCGAGGCCGGGGAGCGGATGATGGCCTACCTGCGCTGCGTCGACCCGATCAAGAAGTCCCACCGCGACCTGCTGCTCAAGAAGCCGCTCATCAGCATCGGCCGCAAAGAGGGCAACGACATCCAGCTCGACGACGCGCTGGTGGCGCCCATCCACGCCAACCTGCTCAAGCGGGGCGCCGGCTACGCCCTGACCGTCGTCGACGCCCGCAACGAGGTCTACCTCAACGGCAAGCTGGTCAAGACCGGCGAGGCGAAGCCCGGGGATCGGCTGCTCATCGGGCGCTTCGAGCTGACCCTGGTCGAGGGCGAGCCCGAGGCCGCCGCCCCGCCGGTCGAGGCGGCCGCCCAGCCCGACGCGATGGCCCGGCTCATCGAGTTCTCGGCCACGCTGATGCGCGAAGAGGACCCCGAGCGCCTGTTCAAGAAGCTGCTCGAGGCGGTGGTCGACCTCACCCGGGCCGAGAAGGGCTTCGTCATCATCCTGCGGGACGGTGAGCGTCAGCTCGCGGCCAGCCACAACGTCGGCAAAGAGACCCTCGACATCTCGCGTGTCAGCGACACGATCATCGACCAGGTCATCACGGATCGGCGCGCGGTCATCGTCAGCGACGCGCTGTCCGACCGGCGCTACGGCCGGGCCCAGAGCGTGGTCGACCTCAAGCTCAGCTCGGTCATGTGCGTGCCGCTGCTGTTCCGCAACGACCTCATCGGCGTGCTCTACCTCGGGAATGACGCCATCACGGGCCTGTTCACCGAGCGTGACCTCAGCCAGCTGCAGGTCTGGGCCAGCCAGGCCAGCCTCGCGGTGCACGCCGCGCTGCTGCTCAGCGAGCTCAAGTCGAGCAACCGCAACCTGCGCGAGCAGCTCCGGCGCAGCGGCCAGGGCAGCATCGTGGGCAGCTCGCGGCCGATGAAGAACGTCTTCCGCATGATCAAGAAGGTCGCGCCCACCGATCTGTCGGTCCTGGTGCTCGGCGAGACCGGCACCGGCAAAGAGCTGGTCGCCCGCGAGCTGCACCAGCAGGGTGATCGGCGCACCAAGCCCTTCGTGAGCATCAACTGCGGGGCCATCCCCGAGAACCTGCTCGAGAGCGAGCTGTTCGGGCACAAGAAGGGCAGCTTCACCGGCGCGGTCGCCGACAAGATCGGCAAGTTCGAGGCCGCGAACGGCGGCACGCTCTTCCTCGACGAGATCGGCGAGATGCCGATGAACCTGCAGGTCAAGCTGCTGCGGGTGCTGCAAGAGCGGGTGATCGAGCGGGTCGGCGAGCTGCACCTGCGCGCGGTCGACATCCGCGTGGTCAGCGCCACCAACAAAGACCTCGAGGAGGAGATCCGCGAGGGCCGCTTCCGCGAGGACCTCTTCTACCGGCTCAACGAGGTCAGCCTGCAGCTGCCCCCCTTGCGCGAGCGTGGCGAGGACATTCACGAGCTGGCGCGGTTCTTCCTCACCCGCTTCGCCGAGCAGTATGGGTCGCGGGCCCGCGGCTTCACCAACGAGGCGGTGGTGGGCATGCTGAACTACTACTGGCCCGGAAACGTGCGGCAGCTCGAGAACCGCGTCAAGAAGGCCGTGATCATGAGCGATCGGGCGCTCATCAACGAAGAGGACCTCGGCATCTCGGCCGCGCCCAAGCGCAAGGTCCAGTCGCTCGAAGAGGCCGCCGAAGAGTTCAAGAAGACCTACATCCGCGAGGCCCTTGAGCTCAACAACTGGAACAAGGCGCAGACCGCGCGGGATCTGGGCGTCGATCCGCGCACCATCTTCCGGTACATCGAGAAGTTCGACGAGTAGGCCGCCCCCGACCAGCCGCCCCCGTCCCCTGGAGCCGCGGTGCCCGCCCCTGCCCAGCCCGTCCGACCCTCGGCGTCCGCGCTGTACGACCTCTCGGCCCTGATCGCGCAGGGTGACGCAGGGGACGCCATCTTCAACGTCGCGTTCAACGCGCTCGCCGAGGCCGTCCCCTACGATCTGGCGACCATCTGGCGCCTCGACGGCGAGGAGCTGCGCGTGCTCGCCGCCGCCGGCCCGCTGGACGGCCCGAAGATCCGGCGGATGCGGCTGCCGCTGGGCGACCACCCGCTGCTGCGCGCCGCCCTGCTCGCCGGCGCGCCCAAGGCGATGCTCGCGCACGACCACCAGAGCCCCGAGGGCGACCCCTTCGACGGCGTGCTCGACCTGCCGCACGGCCACTCCTGCATGGTGGTGCCGCTGCGCGCCCAGGATCGGCCGTTGGGGCTCATCACGCTCGACCGCAGCACCTGCCAGGCCTACCCGACCCCGGCGGTGCAGCTCGCCGGGACCATCGGCCAGCTCATCAGCCTCGCGCTGGTGCTCGCCGAGCAAGGGCGGCTGCTCGACCGCTACCGCCACCAGCTCAAAGAGCACAACCGCCTGCTCAGCGCCCAGCTCGGCGACGCCGAGGCGGCGATCCGCCGGCTCGAGGCCGCCGAGAGCGGCCGGATGCGCGCGCTGTGCGAGACCGCCCGCCAGGTCGCCCAAGCCGACGTGCCAGTGCTGATCTCGGGTGAGACGGGCACGGGCAAAGAGGTGCTGGCCCAGGCCATCCACGGCTGGTCGCCCCGGGTCGATGGGCCCTTCGTCAGCCTCAACTGCGCCGCCATCCCCATGGCGCTGGTCGAGAGCGAGCTGTTCGGGCACGTCAAGGGCGCCTTCTCTGGCGCGGATCGGGACCGGCAGGGGCGTTTTCGCACCGCCGACCGCGGCACCCTCTTCCTCGACGAGGTCGCCGAGCTGCCGCTCGAGGCCCAGGCCAAGCTGCTGCGGGTGCTGCAAGAGCGCACGCTCGAGCCGGTGGGCAGCGACCGCACCGTGCAGGTCGACGTCCGCGTCTTGGCGGCCAGCCACGTCCACCTCGAGGCCGCGGTCAAGGCCGGGCGCTTCCGCGAAGACCTCTACTGGCGGCTCGCCGTCTTCCCGCTGCGCCTGCCGCCACTGCGCGAGCGCCCCGAGGACATCGCCGCCATCGTCGACGGGCTGCTGCGCGCGCTCGAGCGCCGGGGCCAGCGCGGGCCGTGGTCGCTACACCCCCACAGCCTCGCGGCGCTCCAGACCGAGCCCTGGCCCGGGAACGTGCGCCAGCTCGTCAACACCATCGAGCGGGCGACGATCCTCTGCCCGGTCGGGGCCATCCTGCCCCACCACCTCGGCCTGGGCCCGGCGGCGCCGCGCCCGCGCCTGATCGTGGCCCCCGCGCCGATCCTGGCCCCACCGACCGACGCGCCCTTCCCCACCCTCGCCGAGCAGGAGCGTGTCTACCTGCAGGCGGCCCTCG
>JBJONS010000450.1:0-12090 GCA_046051725.1 Pseudomonadota bacterium
GGTGCAGATCGCGTTCCCGCCGCCGCCTCCGGTCGAAGAGCCGCTGCCGCTGCCCCTGCCCGAAGAGCCGGCGGCGCCCGTGGCGCCCGAGGCGCCGAGGGACCCCCCGGCCCGACCGTCGCGAGAGCCGTCCCCGGATGGCCCGGGGTTGGACCGTATCGATGTGGAAACTCCGGTCGATCTGGCGGCCCCGTCCACCGGTGACGACCAGAAGCTGGCCGTGAGTACCCCGATCCTCGACCTGCTGAAGCGCAAGACCCTTGAGATCGGCGGCGGAAGTGACGCGCTGGAAATCATCACCGAAGAGCTGAAGCGCAATCCTGCGGCTTTGACCGGGGATCGGGTGGTATACGACAACCTGCGCGTCGTCCCCGTACATCTGCCGCGACTCTGCTGCGCCCCCCCCGACGAGACCGTCGGGCCGCTCGGCGGTCCCCGGATGGAAGGGGAGGATGTCGCTCTCGAACCGGTGGCGCCGTCCCAGCCCGCCCGGCCCTCGCGGGTGATCCCCGAGCCCGTCGACGCGGCGGCATCAGACGTCGACGCGCTGAGCCGCGCCCTGCGGGGCTACCAGGCCCAGATCAAGGCCTGCTACGATCTGGCGCTCAAGGCCGATCCGGGCCTGGCTGGGCGACTGGAGCTCGAGCTGGATATCTCCGGCGGGAGAGCCCGGGCGGTCCGGGTTGATGGTGAGCTGGGCCATCGCAGCCCGGCGCTTGCCAGCTGCGTGTCGGCAAAGGCCCGCCGCTGGGCCTTCGATCCGGCCATCGCAGACACCGTGCTGGTGCCCTATACGTTCACCGCCGGCTGAGCCGCCGGGCCTCAGCCCATCGTGACCGCCGCGGTGTCGAGCGCCCGCAGCTGGCGCGCGAAGCGGGCGGTCGAGCCGGGCCAGAGGGTGGTGTTGCGGCCGTCGGCGGCGATGTACCAGGCGCCGCAGCCGCCGGCCCAGACCGTCGTGCTCAGGCGCCGCTGCAGCTCATCGTTCTCGGCCTTCTGCGCCTCTGCCTTCACCTCGATCCAGCGGTGGCGCTGCAGGTGGCGCAGCGCGTCGAGGATGAGCTGCAGCTGGGCCTCGATCATCAGCACCATGCTGCTGTGGCCGAGGCCGGTGTTCGGCCCGACCACCAGGAACAGGTTGGGGAAGCCGTGCACCAAGGTCCCGTGCCAGGCCTCGGGTCCGCGGGCCCAGGCCGCGGCGAGGGTCTGTCCGCCCCGGCCCTCGACGCGGAACCGGGGCACGGCGTTGGCGGCGACGAAACCCGTGGCGCAGATGAGCACGTCGAGCGGGCGCCGCTCTTCCGCGCCGTCGGCGCCCGCCGACACCACCGCCCCGCGCTCGACCCGCAGCACCTTGCGGTCGATCAAGCGCAGGTTCGGACGCTGCAAGGCCGGGTACCAGTCGTTGCTCAGCAGCACGCGCTTGCAGCCGAAGGTGAAGGGCGGCCGCAGCCGTGCGCGCAGGGCGGGATCGGGCACGCTGTCGCGCAGGTGGGCCTCGGCGAAGCGCTGGGCCACCCGCATCAGCCGCGGCTCGTGCACAAAGCCGATCACGCGCAGCTCGGCGGCGGCCCAGCGCGCCTGGCGCTCGGCGTGCATCAGCGCCGGCACGGCGGCCCGCAGGCGGTTGAGCAGGGCAGAGCGGGGGCCGTCGCGGCGGCGCAAGATCCAGGGCGGGGTGCGCTGGTAGAGGCTCAGCTCGGCCACCTGATCGACGATGGCCGGCACCACCTGGATGGCGCTCGCGCCCGTGCCGATGACCCCGACCCGCTTGCCCCGCAGGTCGACCTCGTGGTCCCAGCGGGCGGTGTGGAAGCAGGGCCCGCCGAAGGCGTCCAGCCCGTCGATCTGGGGCATGGCCGGCTGCGAGAGCCCGCCGGCGGCGGCGACCAGGGCCCGGGCCCAGCGGCGGCGGCCGTCGTCGGTGTCGACGGCCCACAGGGCGCGCTGCTCGTCCCAGGCGCAGGCGAGGGCGCGGGTCGAGAGGCGCAGGTGCGGGCGCAGGCCGCCGCGGGTGGCGAGGTCTTCGAGGTAGAGGCGGATCTCGTCTTGGCGGGCGTAGGTGTGGGTCCAGTCGGGCTTCTGCGCGAACGAGAAGCTGTAGAGGCTGCTCGGCACGTCGCAGGCCGCGCCCGGGTAGGTGTTGACCCGCCAGGTGCCGCCGACGCCGGCTTCGGCCTCGACCACGATGAAGTCGCGCACGCCGGCCTGGATCAGGCGCAGCCCCATGCCCAGGCCGCCGAAGCCGGCGCCGATGATCAGCGCCTCCAGCGGCCGGAGCGGGTCCTCGCCGGCGTGCGGGTCCAGCGGCGCGGCGGGGGCGGAGGGCGTGGTCATGCGGGCTCCAGCGGGCGGGCTAACCACCGGCGCTGGCCGCCGTCCGCGCGGGCTGCGCCCTCAGGCGCAGGCGGCGATGCGCTCGGCGGCGATGCGCGCCCCCTTGATGTTCCGCGCCGCGGGGCCGACCACCAGCTCGGCCAAGGGGCCCATCAGGTGCAGGCCCGGCGCCCACTCCAGCCCGCGGTTGGGCAGGGGGAAGCCGCAGGCCGAGCAGGGCAGGCCGCCCTCGACCAGCCCGTCGACCAGGGCGCCGCCGGGGCGCGCCGCCTCGACCCCGGTGCAGAGCACGAGGCCGGCCGCGGCGTGGGTCCGGTCGCCGGCCCGCAGCCAGAGGCCCCCGCCCGGGACGGCGCCGCTGGCGCTGTGCTCGGCGATGTGCACCTCGAGGCCGCCGGCCGCCTCGGCGGCGCGCAGGGCGGCGAGGGCGTCGGCGGGGGCTGAGCCGCGGAAGCGCGCGCCGGCGATGAGCGCGCGCCGGGCCGCGGGGTCCCGGGTCGCCTCAAAGCCGCGCAGGAAGCGCGGGCCCATCCACCCCGGGTCGCTGTCGAATTGCCGCTCGCGCAGGGCGTGCCGGCTGAGCAGCACGGCGCTCAAACCGCGGGCGCGCAGCTGCAGGGCGGTCTGGACCGCCGAGAGCCCGCCGCCGAGCACGATCCAGGGCCGGGGGTCGGCGCTGGGCGCGGGGTGCTGGTAGCCTTCGTCAAAGACGTGCCGCACGTCGGCCCCGCCGGCGACCAGGCGCCCGGCCCAGCCGGGCACGGCGAGGCGGTCGTGGCCCCCCATCGCCAGCACGAGGCGCCGGGCGGTCAGCGCGCCGCGGTCGGTCTCGACCGACCAGCCGCCGGGGACGCGGCGGGCGGCCCGTGCCCGGGCCTGGGTGTGGACCGACTCGAGGCCGTGCGCGCCGATCAGCGCGGCGTTGTGCGCAGAGAACAGCGCGACGGCGGGCCGGTCATAGGGCGGCGAGAAGGGGGCCGCGCCGCGCCAGCCTTGGGCGAAGCGCACCAGGGCGAAGGGGTCCACGTCGAGGTGGTGGACCATCGGCGAGCGCAGGTAGCGCATGCCGGTGGCCGCGGCGCGGCGCTCCCAGGCGGCGAGCGGCCGGGGCGCGGGGTCGAGCAGGCGCAGCGCGTCGGCCGGCACCCCGCGGGCCCGCAGGTGGACGCCGAGGTGCACGCCATGCACGCCCGCCCCGATGACGAGCCACTCAAGCATGGGCGCCCCCCAGCTCCCCCTCGGTGGCGGCGGGCAGCGCCTGCTCCCAGGGGTCGAAGGGATCGGGCAGGCGGGTCCATCCGGCCGGGCCCAGCCGCTCCTCGGCGGGGGTCACCAGCGCGTCCTCGAGCGCGCGGCGCAGGGCCGCCTCGTCCATGTCTTGGCCGATGAAGACCAGCTCTTGGCGGCGGTCGCCGTACTCCCCCTCAAAGTCGGCCCGGATGGCCCGCCGCTCGGCCGGCTCGGTCGGCCAGTCCTTCTTGGGCACCGCCGCCCACCAGAAGCCCGCCGGGCCCACCTCGACCTGGCGGCCGGCCTGCTCCCAGTACCCAGTCCAGGCTGGGCGGCTGGCCAGCCAAAAGTACCCCTTCGACCGCAGCAAGCCGGGCTTGGGCAGGCCCAACAGGTCGTGGAAGCGCTGCGGGTGAAAAGGCCGCCGCGCGCGGAACACAAAGCTGTGCACGCCATACGCGTGGGCTTCCGAGCGGTCGTCGCCCCGCAGCGTCGCCATCCACCCCGGCGCCGCCTTGGCCGCGTCCATGTCGAAGCGGCGGGTGAACAGCAGCGCGTCGAGGGGCACCGCGCCGCGCACCGCCCGCAGCTGGGCGGCCCGGGGGTTGAGCGCGCGCAGGGCGGCGGCGAGGCGGTCGAGGCGCTCGGGGCTGACCCGGTCGGCCTTGTTGAGCAGCAGCACGTCGGCGAACTCGACCTGCTCGATCATCAGGTCGGTGAGGCTGCGCGCGTCTTCGGGCCCGGCGGCGAGGCCCCGGTCGGCGAGGGCGACCCCGCTCTCGAAGTCGACCTGGAAGGCCTCGGCGTCGACCACCGTGACCATGGTGTCGAGGCGGGCCCGATCGCCGAGGCTGCGGCCCTCTTCGTCGGTGAAGGTGAAGGTCTCGGCCACCGGCAGGGGCTCGCCGATGCCGGTCGACTCGATGACCAGGGCGTCAAAACGCCCCTCGTCGGCGAGGCGGCCGACCTCGACCAGCAGGTCTTCGCGCAGGGTGCAGCAGATGCAGCCGTTGCTCATCTCGATGAGCTTCTGCTCGGTGCGCCGCAGGCTGCCCGGGCCGCCGGCGACCTTGTCGCCGTCGATGTTCACCTCGCTCATGTCGTTGACGATCACGGCGACGCGCAGGCCCTCGCGGTTGTTGAGGATGTGCTGCAGCACGGTGGTCTTGCCCGCGCCCAAGAAGCCAGAGAGCACGGTGACGGGCAGGCGGAGATCACCGGCGGCGCCGGCGGACAGGGCAGACATGCAGACCTCGGTCGCCGGAGGGGACCGGCGACCGGGATGCTAATGCGACAAGATCGCAAGTCAAGCTGGGTCGCGTCTGAAGACCGTCGGCCCGCCGGGGCCCAGCGCGCCGCCGCTGCGCTGACCGACCCAGCTGCCGAGCCAGAGCAGGGCGCCGCCGGGGTGCGCCTCGAGGCCGAGGTGGTGGCTGTGGCCCATCACCACCAACTCCACCGGGCCGAGCTGGGCGCGGCCCCACTGGCGCTGGGCCTCGACCAGCGCCGCGTCCACCCGCCGGGGATCGGCGCCGGGCGCGCCGGCCAGCGCGTCGAGGGCCCGCTGCCCGCGGATCGGCCCCAGCGCGTCGATCAGCGCGGCGAAGGGGCGCCCGCGCACCAGCCGCCGGGTCAGGCGGTAGCCCCGGCGCCGGTCGGCCTCGTCGCCGTGCACCAGCAGGGCCCGGACGCCGGCGACCTCGACGTGGTGGCGCTCGGCCACGCAGAGCTGGGGGAGGGCGGGCCACCGCAGGCCGAAGTCGTGGTTGCCGGGACAGATGAGGAGGGTCCGGCCGCCCACCGCGTCGCGGATGGCCTGCAGCACGGCATCGGCGGTGCTCCGGCTCGGCCAGGTCCAGCCCGCGTGCAGCAGGTCGCCGAGCAGGGCCACCGCCGGTGCGGGGTCGGCGGCGATGCGGGCGCACAGCGCGGCGAGGCCCGGGTCCTCGGGGCCGCGCAGGTGGGCGTCGCTGAGCAGCAGCAGCCCGTCGAGGCGCGCGGGCGCTGCATCCGGGGTGGGCATGGCGCGGCTCAGGGCTTCCGCTTGAGCGGGCCGATGACGTACAGCGGCAAGCGCACCTGCCGGTCGCCGATCGGGCGGGGCCAGGGCTCGACCGCGGCGGCGGCGCCGAGGCAAGCGGCGGCCTCGGGGGGCAGCGCGGCGCCCTGCAGCTGCGCGCCCTCGAGTCGCGCGTCGATCGGCCCGGCCGGCGGCAGGTGCACGACCAGCGACAGGGCGCCCTCGAGCGCCCCGAGGCCCTGGGCGTGGCGCGACAGGCAGGCCTCGGCGGCCCGGGTGGTCGCGCCGGCCGCGCTGGCCACCCGGGCGTCGTCCCAGGGCGGCGCGGGCGGCGGCGCGTCGGCCGGCACCGGCAGGGGCAGGGCGGGCAGGGCCGGGGCCTCGGCGTCCCGCTTCTGCTGCATCGTCAGGCTCAGCATCAAGGCCACCGCCGACAGCGCGACCATGCCCAGCGCGAAGCGGCGCTGGCGCACCAGGGCGTGGGGGTCGGGCCTGGGGATGACCGGCGGCGGGCGGCGGGGCGGGCTGCCGAGGTGCGGGCGGAGCGCGGGCCCCGCGGGATCGGCGCCAGGCGGCGTGCTCATGCGGAGTCGTCCCGCGCAAAGTTGCAGTTGAGCAGGTTGCAGTGCCGGTCGCAGCGGCTGACCTCCCACCGCCGGCGCAGGGCCTCGGGGCGGTCCCACTGGGCGTGCAGGGGCAGGACGTCGTGCAGGTGGCCGATCGGCTCCAAGAAGTAGCAGAGGCGCAGCCGGCCCTGGGGGTCGACCGAGAGATCGCTGTGGCCGGCCCGGCAGCTCTGGCCGTTGTCTTGGTCGGGCGCGCGGAAGTGCTGCTTCATGGCTTGAAGCTGCGCGGCGGCGTTGAGCACCGGCCCGCCGCGCAGGCGCTCGACGGTCAGGCGGTCGAGCGCGGCGTCGAGGCGGGCCCGGGCGGCCTCGTCGCGCGGGAAGAAGGGGCTGCGCTGCCACCAGGTCGGGTCGTAGGGCGCGGGGCCGAAGTTCTGGTACAGCGGCTGGACGACGAGCTGCAGGTCATTGTCGCGCACGAGCTGCAGCAGATCGGGCACCTCGGCGGCGTTGCCGGCGTGCAGCACCGAGGCCAGCACCACCCGCGGGCGTCCCTGCGCCCGCAGCATCTGCACCGCGGCGAGGGCCTTCTCGAAGCTGCCCGCCCGGCCCCGGCTGTGGTCGACCGTGGCGGCGGTGGCCCCGTCGAGGCTGACGTAGGCGACGCTGACCCCGGCCTCGGCGATGGCGGCGGCCCGGGCTGGGGTCATCAGCCAGCCGTTGGTGTTGAAGCTGACCTCAAAGCCCCGGCTGACCGCCCGGGCCATCAGCTGCTCGAGGTCTTTGCGCAGCAGCGGCTCGCCGCCGACCAAGTTGAGGCCGGCGGGCGCGCACCAGGCGCCGAGGCGGTCGATGGCGTCGAGCCAGAAGGCGGTCGGCAGATCCTCGGCCTTGTTCTTCCAGATGTCGCAGTGCAGGCAGGGCAAGAAGCAGCGGTCGGTGACCGAGAGGTGCACCTGGGTCGGCCGGCCCGGCGCCCGCCGCAGGCGCAGGTGGTCGAGCACCCGGTCGAGCGCGGGGGCGGCGCTCATCGGCCCACCGCCCGCAGGGTCGCGTCGAAGGTGGCCTCAGCGGCGATGTCTTCGGCGCGCAGCTCGGTGTGGTTCAGGCTGCGGGGGATGAAGCAGGTCTGGCAGAGCGGCAGCCCGGCGTAGTCCCCGGCGGCCACCCGGGCCCGCCGGTCGCGCTGGCCGGGGCCCCACCACTGGGCCGAGAAGGGCGCGGCCCGCAGGTCGCCGACCTGGTTCTCGAGCAGGTTGTCGCGGGTGCAGCTCGTGAGCTCGCCGCGCCACGAGACGACCGGGCTCTTCCAAAATCCAGAGCAGGGGCGCAGGTTCTCGGCGACCACCGCCTCGCCGGCGGCGGCCTCGGCGGGCAGGCGCAGGCCGAGGCGCTGGGCCTCGGCGCGGAACAGGGCGTTGTGCCGCTGCTGCTCGGCGGCGGTGGCGCAGTCTTTCTGGCGGAAGAACAGCACCAGATCATCGCCCGGCGGGACGTGACCGGCGGCGAGGCGGGCCGGCGCGCCCAGCGCCCGGGCGAGGCCCATCCACCGAGAGATGAAGGGATCAACGTCCTGGATGTTGTTCTCGCCGACGATGAACTGCAAGACCGGGCGCGGCCAGGGGGCGCCCCGGGCCGACCGGGCCCGCAGGAAGCCCTCGACCTGGGCGTCGACCAGGGCCATGCGGTCGATGCCCTTGACCTTCTTGTAGGTCTCGACCGTGGCCGCGTCGAGCGAGAGGTGCCAGACCTGGGGCACGGCGGCGGCGTTGAGCGCCGCGGCGGCCCGGGCCGGGCTGAGGTGGGTGCCGTTGGTGTGGACCTCGACCTTGCCGAAGGTGCCGTGCCAGGTCGCCGCCCGCAGGCCGGCCCGCCAGAGCTCGGTGAAGTGGGGGTGCAGCAGGGGCTCGCCGAGCCAGAACAAGATGAGCGCGTCAAAGCGCGCGCCGGTGGCCGCGAGATCATCGAGCAGCGCGTCAAAGAGCGCTGGGTCAAGGTAGCCGGTCTCGGCGTGGTGGGCGTGGCCCTGCTCGGCGACGCTGCAGTGCACGCAGCGCAGGCTGCAGCGGTTGGTCAGCTCGACCACGAGGTAGCTGCCGGGCAAGGCCGGCGGCGCTTGGCCACAGCCGCGGGGGCCCGCAGCGGCGGTGGAGGGCGCGGCGTGGGCGGTCGGCGCGGCGTTCATGACCCGGTGCCTATCGCGGACCGCGGGCCGCGGGCCCCAGACCGCGCGTCGGGGCCCGCGCCCTCGTGTATGGTCGCGCGGCGGGCGACGGCCCGCCCCCCTCTCCCTCTCCCGGGTGTCTTGATGCGCGCTGCCCTCCGCCACAGCTCGTCGCTGCTCCTCCCCCTGGCCCTGCTCCTGGGCTGCGAGGCCGAGAAGGCCGACCCGTCCGACGGGGACACCGCGGGCGCTGACGGCGGGGCCGACGGCGGTCAAGGCGACGGCGGCGCGGGCGACGGCGGCGCGGGCGAGGACGGCGCTGGTGACGGCAGCGCGGGTGACGGCGGCGCGGGCGACGGCGGGGACGACGGCCTGCCCCCGCCTCCGCCGGTGGTCTTCGCGGCCTGGGGCACCCTGTCCCTGGCCAACCCGGTGGCGACCCTCACCGCCACCGACCTCGACGGCGACGGTCGGGATGAGCTGCTGGTCGTCACCTACGACGGGCTGTTCCTCGTGATCGCCCAGACCGAGGCCGCCCCGACCGGCGAGGTCGTCCGCACCCACCGGGTGGTCGATCTGGTCGCCGGCGCGATGGGTGAGGGCGGGATCGTCAACGGCGAGCCCAGCGTCTACGGCGTGCGGGTCGGCGGCAGCAACGACCGCAGCGCGACGGGGCCCGGGGTCCCGGTGCTGCTCGACGTCCAGGCCGAGGTCGGTGGCCCTGGCGATCCGGCGGTGACCAGCTCGCTGACCCTGCGGGTCGACGACGTGGGCGACGCGCTGCCGGCCGTCACCCTGCTCAACGACATCGAGCTCGGCATCTACGCCACGTGCAGCGCCCAGGTCGCCGACCTCGACGGCGACAGCGTCAACGAGATCGCGATCGAAGACAGCGCCGGCCTGCGGCTGTGGCGCTCGGCCAGCGGCGAGTGGACCACGCTGGCCGGCCCCTCGGTCAGCTCGGGCCGCACGGCCTACCTCTACGTGCACGCGCTGAACCTCGACAACACCGGCGGCCTCGACCTCTACGTGTTCAACGACGAGGGCCTGTCCTGGGCCGGCGCCCGCAGCCTGATCGACGACGGCGGGGGCTTCGCCGCCCCGGTCGCCCGCGGGGCGGGGATCACCGGCTACCACACGGCGTCCACCGGCGAAGACACCGCGGCTGAGCTGGTCCTCGTCGATCTGAACACCGGGGTCTGGAGCGCGGGGGCCGCCCGCCCCGACCTGGTCAGCGGGGTGGGCGCCAGCGGCAACCCGCTGGGCTACCTCTCGCTCATCGGCGAGCTGAACGGCGAGCCCGGGCTCGATCTGCTCCGCACGCCCTCGGCGGGCAACCCGACGGCCCACATCGGGGACGGCATCGGCGGCTTCCGCGAGGCCGAGCTCAGCCTGCCTGGCGACTGGACCGGCGGCCTGCGCGGCGACTGGGATGGCGACGGCATCGACGATCTGGTCTACGCGGCCCCGCTGTCGGGCGGCGAGGGCAGCCAGCTCACCCTCTGGCGCAACGCCTCGGCCGACTGAGCGGGCGCGGGGGCGCCTCCGCGGGCGGTCGGTCCGCGTCCTTCGGGTCCCGCCCGGCGGCGCCTTTAGACCGCGCGGCCCCGGGCGAGGCCGTGCAGCAGCGGGCCGTGTCCCCGGCCGAGGCTGCCCGGCGCGGCGACGGCGAGCTGATCGGCCAGCCAGGCGACCGCGCCCGGCACGGCCTCTTCGAGGGCCTCGCCGCGGGCCAGGCGCGCGGTCACCGCCGCGGCCAGCGTGCAGCCGGTGCCGTGGGTGTTCTGGGTCCGCAGGCGGGGGTGGCGCATCTCGACGCGACCGCCGGCCGGCAGGTAGAGGACATCGGTCACGACGGCCTCTTCGCCGTGACCGTCCTTGAGCAGCAGCGCGACGCCACGGTCGGCGGCCCAGGCCGCCGGGTCGGCGCCCCGCAGCAGGCGGGCGGCCTCGGGCCGGTTGGGCGTGAGCAGGGTGCTCAGGGGCAGCAGCGCGTCGAGCAGGGCGTCTTCGGCGTCCTCGTCGATGAGGCGGTGGCCCGAGGTGCTGATCATCACCGGGTCGAGCACCAGCGGCAGGCCGCGGCCGCGCAGGACCCCAGCCACCGCCCGGGCGATCGGCGCGGTGGCGATCATGCCGATCTTGACCGCCTGGGGGCGGATGTCGTCGAGCACCGCCCGCGCCTGGTCGGCGACGAAGTCCGGCGGCACGAGGTGCACCCCGCGCACCCCGGTCGTGTCTTGGACGGTCAGCGCGGTCAGCGCGGCGCAGCCGTAGACCCCGTGGCAGAGGAAGGCCTTGAGGTCGGCCTGCACCCCGGCCCCGCCCGAGGGGTCCGAGCCGGCGATGGTCAGGGCCGCGGCGGGCAGGGGCACGGCGCTCATTCGCAGGCCACGTCCACGCAGAGGTTGGTCTGCTGGCCGGCCTCAACGACGAGATCGATGCTGTTTTCGCAGTCGTAGGCGCCCTTGGCCGCGCTCAGCTGCAGCCGCCAATTGCCGGCGCCGACCCGCTCAAAGAGCTTGCCCTCGATGTCGGTCTCGCCGAGCTGGGGGCTGCCGCCCACGTCGAGGTTCGTGAGCGTGTAGGCCACAAACGCCACGAGCTGCGGATCGTGCACGTCGGCCGACTCGTCGGTGACCAGCCGCCCCTCGATGCGGCCGCTGCTCGGGTCATCGTCGTACTCGACCAGCTCGAAGCTCTCGGCGTCGTCCATGGTGAAGCAGAAGGGCGGCTCGATCTTGGGGCCCTCGTCATCGCCCTTGCAGGCGGCGAGGGCACACAGGCTGAGGAGGGGGAGCAGGCGGGGCACGGCGGGCTCCGGCGGCCCGCGGACGGGCGGGCGAGGGGAGGGGGAGGTCGAGGCTACCACGCGGCCCCCGGCGCGCCGCCGGACGCGCGCCCCGGCTGCGTTAGGCGCCCGCCATGAACGCCGAGGACACGCCGCAGGCCGCCGACCCCGGCAGCCCCGCCTCCATCGCCGCCCGCCTCGCGCGCTGGCCGCGGTCTGGGCCGCAGGGCCCGATGAGCTTGGAGCTCTATCCCACGCTCTCGTGCAACCTCGACTGCCTGTTCTGCGACACCACCGACCGCAGGCGGCCGCCGGTGGGCGAGCTCAGCGACCAGCGCCTGCTGCACCTCATCGACGAGGCCGCCGAGATGGGCGTGCAGCGCGTCTTTGTGCTCGGCGGTGGTGAGCCCTTGGCCCGGCGCGACCTCGCCCCGGCCCTGCTGCACGCGGTCAAGGCCCACGGCATGCAGGGCATCTTGACGACCAACGGCACCCTGCTCGGCCCGGCGCTGGCCCGCCAGCTCGTCGACGACGGCTGGGACGAGGTCCACCTCAGCGTCGACGCCGCCGATCCCGAGACCCACGACCGCCTGCGCGGCCGGCCCGGGGCCTTCCGCCAGACGGTCCGCAACGGCTGCCGGCTCGGCGCCTGGGCCCGGGCGGCCGGCGGGCGCACCAAGCTGGCCCTCCACTGCGTGATCACCAACCAGAACCTGCACAGCCTGCGCGGCCTCATCGATCTCGCGGTGGCGCTGGGCGCGCACCGCGTCGACTTTGACGCGCTCATCGCCTACACCGACGAGCAGCGGGCCCTGTCGCTCTCGCCGGCCCAGCGCGACGCCCTGCCTGCGCTGGCCGCCGAGGCCCTGGCCTACGCCGAGGCGGCGGGCGTGGTCACCACCCTGCACCACCTCTGCCGGCCCGGCGCGGCCGACCGGGGCCAGACCGCGGTGCCCATCCCGGTGGGCGAGGGCCTGGCCGG
>JBJONS010000451.1:0-2661 GCA_046051725.1 Pseudomonadota bacterium
CTGACCGTCGACGCCGGGGGTCGCGCTGCCGACGGCGGGCTCTTCTTCGCCACCCATCACCGCTTCCAAGATGGGGCGGGCTTATGGGGGGCGGTCGAAGGCGCGCCACACCGGCTCTCGCGGCACCTCGTCGATGGGGGCGCCGCGTTGGGTCGCAAGGAGCGCCTCGTCGGGCTTCGGGCCGCGGCGCTGCCCGACGGCTGGCTCGCGTTGCTGCGGGGCGAGGCCGCCCTCGCCGCTCCAGTAGATCGGCCGCTCGACCTGCGGATTGTGCTGCTCACGGCGGCGCTGCGCGCTGAGGGGATCCCGATTCCATTGCCGACCGGGGTCGAGCTCCGCGGCCTCGAGGCGCGCTCTGGCCCCGACATTGGCGGCTTCGACCGCTTCGGCAGCAAGGCAGGGCGCTCGAGCCAGCCCACCCTCGGGGCGGGCACCAGCCTGTGGTTGCGCCTGCCCGCGGCCGACCGCGACGCGCGCACGGGCCAGCTGCGCGCGATCCTCGGCCTCGACCCCGCCTCGCTCACCGAGGCCGAGCGGCTCGGCTTCGGCCAGCGCGTCGGCGCTCCCTTTGACCCTTGCTCTGGCGAGCCAACCACTGGAGGCCCTCATGGCCATTGAGATCGGCGTCTACCTCTTGACCTCCACCCACGTGGGCGCTGGCGCCTCCTCGGGCGCCATCGACCTGCCCATCGCCCGCGAAGGCCACACCGGGCATCCGCTGCTGCCGGCCAGCGCGCTGAAGGGTGTGGCGCGACGCCTTGTCGAAGGGTCGGCGAAGACCGAAGCTGCGCGCCTCTTCGGCCCCCCGCCCCCGCAGAAGGGCCAGCCCAGCGAGGCGCTGACGCCCGGCGAGGCAGTGTTCACCGACGGCGCGTTGCTCGCATTTCCCGTGCGCAGCCTCTCGCACAGCTTCGTGTGGATCACTTCGCCCTACTGCATTGACCGCTGGCGTCGGGGGCGTCGGCTGCTCGGCCTCAAGTCACCGGAGGGCAGGAACCAGAGCGAGCCCTGCGCGACCTTCACCCACACGGGCGCGCTCGTGCTCGACAACTACGCGGTGAGCCTCCCCGGCACCGCGAGCGCCCAGCTCGCGGCGGTTGCGGCGGCTTGGGCGGCGCTGCTGCCCAAGGATGACGGGGTGGCCCAGGCGCTGCCTCGGCGCCTCGTCTGCCTGACCGACGCCGACTTCAGCCACCTCGTGCAGCGCTGCACGCCGGTGACCGCGCGGGTGCAGCTCACCCCGGGCAAGACCACTGATACCTACCGCGACGACGACGGCAACGAGTTCAAAGGAAACCTCTGGTACGAAGAGAGCCTGCCGGCCGAGTGCCTCTTCGCGTTTGGCGTGCAGGCGCGCGCCGGCGGCGACCTCACGGCGCTCTCCAAAGCGATCAGCAACAGGGGCAAGGCCATGCAGCTCGGCGGGAACGAGACCGTCGGCATGGGCATGACCGCTTGGACCCTCGCCAGCGCCTGAAGGAGGCCCCCATGACCACCAAGACCACTGCGCTCAGCTCACAAGAGCGGCTGCGCGCTCAGGCGGCACTCGCGGCGCTGAACAACAGCAGCCTGGGCGAGGGCCTTGAGGGGCTCCCCATCCGCATGCGAAGCCAGGGTATGGTGACGGGCCTCACCCTGTTCGCCAAGCGCAGCCCGGGGCTCGCCGACGCTGTCGCGGTCTACCTCAGCACGAAGTGGGGGCCGGCGCCCGCCGGACTCCAGGGCGCGAAGGGCCTCTCCGCCTTCGTCCGCGCGTGGTGCGAGCTGGGCCCCGATGAGGCCGCGCAAGTCGAGGCCGAGGCGCTCGCCTTCGCCGAGGCGCTCAAGATGATGGCGAAGGCGACCGGGGAGCGCGGATGAGCCCCGCCGATCGAGGAGGGCTGGGCTTGCCGCCGATGCCCAAGGCCCTCGCCGCCGCCGCCGAGGGAGCGCTGAGCGCCCGCACCTTGCCGCCAGGGGCGAGCCCCGGCTTGGTCTGGGACCGCTACCCGCGGGTGTGGCGGGGCGCGGCCATCGGCGCCGCGAAGGAGCGCGCCGACTTCCTCAGCGCGTTTGTGCGCGACATGAACAGCGCCGACGTGAAGGCCGCAGGCGAGGGGGCGCTGAGCGCGGTGCGCGCGCGCTTGGTCGCTGCGGGCGCGATCAGCCGCTCGTTTACTCTCACCGCGCCTCTCTGCACCGGCCTCGGCCTTGAGCACCCGACCGAAAACGGCTTCGCCTTCGACGCCGTGCACGGCCTCCCGATGCTGGCGGGCACAGGCCTCAAGGGCCTCGCGCGGGCGGCGGCGCAGGCCCTCGGCGAGCCCGAGGCGGTGGTCACGGCGCTGCTCGGCTCCGACGTACCCGACGGTCACGGCAGCGGCGACGCGACCTCGCCGGGGACCGTTCGCTTCTGGGGCGCCTGGCCGGCGGTGTGGCCCAAGCTGCGGGTGGAGCTGATCAACCCCCACCACCCGAGCTACCAGCAGGACCAGGCAGGGAGCTACGCCGGGGAGCCCGAGGCCAGCCGGGGCAAGCGGCCCCGGCGCAGGCAAGTGGCCGACTATACCGAAGAGCCCGTGCCGGTGAGCTTCCTCGCCCTCGACCACAGCCAGGACCTCGTGGTCTTCCTTGATGCGCTCCCCGGCCGGTCCCCCGACCTCGAGCGGGTCTGGTGGTGGC
>JBJONS010000452.1:0-14869 GCA_046051725.1 Pseudomonadota bacterium
GCCTCGGCCGGGGGGGCCTCGCCGCGCGACAGCAGGGCGGCGGCGCCGGCGGCGATCACCAGCGCGGCGGCGGCCGCGGCGGCGATGAGGCCCCAGGGGCGGGCGGGCGCGGGCGGCGGGGCGGGCGCCGGGACGGGCGGCGGGGCGGCGATCGCGGCGCGGGCGGCGTGCAGCTCGGCGATCATCGCCGCCATGTCGGGGTAGCGGTCCTCGGGGTAGAGGCGGGTGGCCCGCTGCAGCACGGCGGAGAGGGGCCCGGGCACGCCATCGTAGGCCGCGGTCCAGGCCTCGGGGTTGTGCAGGGCCGCCACCTTGCGCGCGGTCAGCAGGGCGTAGAGGGTGGCCCCAAAGGCGTAGATGTCGCTGCGGCGGTCGACCTGGGCGCTCGACTCGCGCTGCTCGGGCGGCATGTAGTCCCAGGTGCCCATCACGTCCTCGGCGCGGGTCAGCTGCTCGCCGGGCTGCTCGATGTGGGCGATGCCGAAGTCGGCGAGCTTGAGCACGCCGTGCTTGTCCACGAGGATGTTCTGGGGCTTCAGATCGCGGTGCACCAGCCCCTGGGCGTGGGCCACGACCAGCGCGCCGCCGATGGTGAGCCCGACGTCGATCACCTCGTTGACGCTCAGCGTGCCGTGCAGCTGCACCCGGCGGGCGAGGCTGTCGCCCTCGCACAGCTCCATCACGAGGTAGGCGCCCTGCTCGTCCTCGACCGCGTCGTGCACCATCAGCACGTTGTTGTGGCCGAGCCCGGCCTGGGCGAAGGCCTCAGCCCGAAAGCGGGCCCGGTTGCGGGCCGAGCGCACCCAGCGCGGGTGCATCAGCTTGATCGCCCGGGGCACGCCGAGGCGGGTGTCTTGGGCCAGCAGCACCACCGAGGTGCCGCCCTCGCCGAGCACGCGCTCGACGCGGTAGCGCCCGCGGTCCAGGGTCTGGGGGATCTCCAGGCTCTCGCTGCTCGCCACGGCGGGCTCCTCGGCGCAGAGTGTGCGCGGGACGGTGGATATCGCGGCCCGCGGCCCTTCGGGGCCTCAGGGGGCGGCGGCGGGCTGCGGGGCGAGCTGGGCCGCCTGGTGGGCCATCAGCTCTCGGCTGCCCCAGGTCGCCTGGAACTTGTCGGCCGCTGGCTGGACGAGGGCCACGTAGATGGGCAGCTCTCCGTTGATCTCGGCGATGTAGGCGTTGGCCTTCTTCGCCTTGCCACCGCTCCACTTGTCCTCGGCGGCCAGCAGGCTCAGCTCGGCCATCGGCCCCGAGAGCAGCCGCGACAGGCCGTTGGTCAGCTTCACGCAGGCCTCGAGCAGGGTCTCGTCGTCGAACCAGGGGCCGGCGTCGTCGCAGGCGGTGCGGGCGCGGGCGACCTTGGTGACCACGTTCGGCAGGGCCTCGGCCAGCGGCGCGCCGGGCTGGATCGGCGCGGCCAGCAGGGTGTTGGTCGCCTCGATCGCCGCGTTCATCTGGGCGAGCATGTGGTTGTGGTGGCTCAGCGCGGCCGCGGCGAGGACCTGATCCTCAAAACCGAGGCCGGTCTCGGGCAGCGGAGGGAGGGCCGGCCGGGGCAGCTCGAGCGGCGGCGGCTCGACGAGCGCGAAGCGGTGCCGCTTGGCGAAGGCGGCCTGCGCCACGCGCACCTGGTCGTGGAGGGCCTGCTCTTCGGCCAGCGCGCCCATGTAGACCGCGTCGGCGTCTTTGAGCCGCGCCTCGGTCATGGCCGAGACGGTGAGCTGCTGGGCCACCGCGACGTAGTCCTCGCGGCACAGCTCGGCGCCGCCGCGGAGCGCGGCCCCGATCGCGTCGCGCAGGCTGGTGTCCTTGATGAACGGCACCTCGGCGGCCATCGCCGTGGCCGCGGCGTCGAGCTGCGCGCAGGCGGCCTTGGTGGCCTCGACCGCCGCCGCCCCGTCGGCCCGGGGCACCATCGCGGCGTGCAGCAGCGCCCGGGCCAGCGTGTACTGCTGCCCGACGAGGTGGTCGTTGTAGGCGACCGGGTTGGGCGGCATGGCCGCGGCGGGCGCCGCGCCGGCGGTGAGCAACAGGGTGGCGAGGGCGTGGCGGCGCATGGTCGAACCTCCGGGCGGCTCCGGCCCCGCGGCGGGCCGGGCGGCGAGGGGCGCGGCTATCCCGCGCAAGGGACGGGGGGCGAGGGCTGGACAATGCTCGCGGGGCGGGCAAAAGGAGGATGTCGGCGTTGTCCCCGAGCGGGGCGGCGCACCCCCTCCTCCTGGAGACCGCCATGCCCGCGCCCGCGACCCGCCTCCCCGCCGTGCTCTTCCCGCTCCTCCTCCCCCTGCTTGGCGCCTGCGGGGGCGACGACGACAAGGGCGGCGCGGCCGACAGCGGCGGCGCGACAGACGACGGCGGCGCGGCCGACGGCGGCGGCGACGACACCGGCGGCGCAGACGGGGGCGGCGATCCCGAGGCGGTCTGCGCCGAGCCGGCCGAGGTGGCCTGCGTCGACGCGCTGCTGCTCGACCTCTCGCTGCATGACAACGTCAGCCGCGACGGGGTGACCAACGCCACCGACGGCGCGGATTTTGTCAGCGTCGTCGACGCCTCGGCCGGCGGCTACGACCAGGCCACCCGCAACCCGTGGGTCTACGTCAAGTTCACCGAGAGCGGCCTCGAGAAGGTCGAGATCGACGACGAGTCGGCGCTCGAGAGCATGGACTGGGATCTCTCGCTGCGCCGCTTCATGATCCGCATGAACGGCGGCAGCTCGGGCCCCAGCTGCGTGGGCGCGGTGACCTTCCCCGAGACGCCCTACGCCGAGGTCGCCGCCGTGCCCGACGGCCTGACCTGGCTGGTCGACGACTTCTACACCGACGACTGCACCATCATCAACGACAGCAGCGGCCTGCCGGGCAGCCCGCAGCTCGCGCTGGGCCAGTGGTGGGAGTACCCCGGCTGCGTGGCCACCACGAACAAGGCGCACCTCATCCGCTTGGCCGATGGGCACGTCGTCAAGGTCGTGGTCGAGACCTACTACGCCGAGGGCCAAGAGGGCTGCAACACCAGCGGCGTGCCTGGCTCCGACAGCGGCATCATCACCCTGCGCTGGCAGTGGCTGGAGTGAGCGCGCCCGGCCGCGCGCTGCAGACCCTGTCTGAGCTGACCGCGCTGCTCGCCGGGGTGCGGACCGCGGCGGTGATCGGCGCCAAGCCCCTCGACGGGGCCGCGGCGGCGTCTTTTGTGCCCGCGGCCATGCTCCAGCACGGCTGGCGGGTGCTGCCGGTCGGCCCGGCCGGCGGTCCCGCCGGCGGCTACAGCGCCCCCTTCGTGCGCAGCCTCGACGAGATCAGCGAGCCTGTCGACCTCGTGGTGGTGTTCCGGCGGTCTGAGGCCGTGGCCGGTCACTGCGACGAGGTGCTGCGGCTGCGGCCCAAGGCGGTCTGGCTGCAGCTCGGCGTGCGCGACGAGGGCTCGGCGGCCCGCTGGTGCGCCGCCGGCATCGATGTGGTGCAGGACCGCTGCGTGAAGGTCGACCTCGGGCTGCTCTGAGCGCCCGCGCCTCAGCCCGCCGGCAGGTCGTCGAACCAGGCGAGCTGGCGGGCGGCCTCGCCCTCGGGCCACTCGTGGACGCCGTCGTGCAGGCACAGCTCGAGCGCGCAGCCCGGCCAGACCGTGCAGGTGGTCGGGCCCCGGCGCTCCTCGACCGGCGCGGCGGCGCAGCCGGCGGTCGCGGCCCACACCGCCATGCCCTCCCAGACGTCGCCTTGCTTGACTGTCGGCGAGAAGCGGCGCCCCTCTTGCGGCCAGGTCTGGTCGGCGGTGCCGTGGCTGTGGCGGACCGGCAGCGCGGCTTCGCAGCGGTCGGGCATGGGCTCCCAGAAGGTGCCCGACACGCTGAGCAGGGCGTCCCACGAGGTCGAGGCGCCGCAGGCGTAGACGTTGGCCGCGGCGCTGCCGTGGGAGAAGCCGCCGACCAGGCGCCGGCCGACCGACCAGCGCTGGTCGACGTCGGCGACCACGGCGTCGAGGAAGGCCATGTCATCGCGCCCGCCGCCGTCCTCGGCCTCGGGCGAGCCCGGCAGCACCCAGGTGGCGTCGATCCCGCGCGGCGCGACGAGCAGGAAGCCGGCCGCGCCGAAGACCTCGGCCAGATCGGCTTTTCCGAGGATGCCCTCGGCGCTGCTGCTGTAGCCGTGCAGCAGCAGGGCCACGGGCAGCGGGCCCTCGGCCGCATCGGGCGGCAGCAGGGCGAGGTAGCTGCCGCCCTCGACCGCGCAGGTGGTCTCGCCGTCGCCGCAGGCCGGCTTGCCGCAGCCCGCGGAGGCGAGGCCCAAGACGACGACCAGCGGGGTGATCTGGTGGCGTCGCACGCCAGAGCCGGGGCTGAGTGGGGCGCGCATCATCCCTCCGCGGGGCGCCCGGTTAGAGCGCCGTGATGGACCCCCGTAGCCCAGCACCGGACCCCGCCGCTGGCCCGCCCGCCGGCGCGCCGCCGCCGCCCGAGCCCGGCCTCCTCCCCAGGCCGCCGCGGGCCAACCCCACGCGCACGGCCGAGGGGCGCTTCCGCTCCAGCATGTTGCGGCGTTTTGGCGCGCTCTACTGGCTCAGCGGGCTCGGCTTCCTGCTCCGCAACCTGCGCCTCGAAGATCACAGCGCCGAGAACATCCGGCAGGCCACCCAGAAAGGCCCGCTGGTCTATGTCCTCCACACCGAGAGCCTGCTCGACTGGCTGGCGGTGAACCGGGTGCTCAACCGGCGCCGCCTGCCGCTCGCCCGCTACACCCACAACCTCAGCTCGACCGCCTTTCGCCCGGTGGTGGCGGCGGTGCGCGAGTGGGGCACCGCGCTCTGGGCCTGGGCCCGGGGCGAGCGCACCGACCCGCTGGCCAGCGGCTGGCTGACCGAGGCGGTGGCGGCGGGCACGCCGGCCTGCGTGTTCATCGTCGGCGGCAAAGATCGCGCCGGCGCCGCTGATCCGGTCGAGGCGCTGCTCGCCGCCCAGGCCCGCAGCGCCCAGCCGATCCAGCTCGTGCCGCTGGTCGTGGTGTGGAGCCGGGCCCCCGAGGTCGTCCGCAGCGAGGCCGCCCGCTTCGTGCTGGGCTCGGCCGATGAGCCCGGGCCGCTGCAGAAGCTGTGGGCGGTGCTGACCCGCAGCGAGCAGGCGATCGTGCAGGCGGGGGCCCCGCTTGACCTGCTGGCCCTGCAAGAGCGGCTGGGCGAGGGCCCGGTGGCGAAGCGGGCGCGCGCCGCCCGGATCTTGCTGCGGCGCTACCTGTACCGTGAGTCGCACACGCTGCGCGGGCCGCGCATCCGTCCCTACCGGTGGACCCGGCGCATCGTGCTGACCAGCCCCGAGGTGCGCAAGGTCGTGCAAGAAGAGGCCGCGGCCACTGGGCGCACGCCGGCCCGCGTCTTCGCCGAGGTCGACCGCACCCTCGACAAGATCGCCGCGCGCATGAGCTACCCCTTCGTGCGCTTCGCCGATCACTTCTGCCGCTTCTTGTTCACGCGCATCTTCAACGGCGTCGACATGCGGCCCGAGGACGCCGAGCGCATCCGCGCGGCCTTCCGCCAGGGCACGCCGATCTTGGTGCCCTGCCACCGCAGCCACCTCGACTACATCCTCATCTCGTGGGTCTGCTACCAGCACGACATCTTCATCCCGCACGTGTGCGCGGGCGACAACCTCGCCTTCTTCCCCTTGGGCACGGTGCTGCGGCGGGTCGGCGGCTTCTTCATCAAGCGCAGCTTCAAGGGCGAGCGGGTCTTCCCGGTCGTTTTTGAGCGCTACATCCGCCAGCTCATCCGCGACGGCTTCCCGATCGAGTTCTACCTCGAGGGCGGGCGCAGCCGCACCGGCAAGCTGCTGCCGGCCAAGCACGGCGTGCTGAGCATGGTGCTCGACGCCGCCCACGGCGGGCGCGAGGACCGCGACGCCATCTTCTTGCCCATGGCCATCTGCTACGAGCAGATCGCCGAAGAGGGCGCGTATGCCCGCGAGCTGGGCGGCGAGAAGAAAAAGGGCGAAGACCTCGGCCAGGTCGTCAAAGCCAGCCAGGTGATCCAGAAGCGCTACGGCAAGGTCTACCTGCGGGTCGGCGAGCCGCTGCCCGCCCGCGGGGTCACCGCCGAGCTCGGGGTCGAGTGGCCGGCGCTGTCGAAGGGGCAGCGCAAAGAGGTGCTGCAGCGCACCGGCGAGCGCCTGATGGTCCGCATCGCCAAGCAGCTGGTCTGCCTGCCGACCGGGCTGGTGGCCCTGGGCCTGCTCGCCCAGAGCCGCAGCAGCCTGCGTTTTGGCGAGCTGCGCGAGCGCTGCGGGCGCCTGCTCGGCCAGCTGATGCGCAAGGGCACGCTCGGCGCCGAGCCGGGCTTGCTGCAGCCGCGGGCCCTGGCGGCGGCGCTCGGCCGTTTTGAGCAAGAGAAGGTGCTCACCCGCGTGCTCGACGGCGGCAGCAAGGACCTCTACGGCGAGTCCGACATCCTGCAGGTCGTGCCCGAGCGCCGCATCACGCTCGAGTACTACAAGAACAGCGTGATTCACGCCATGGCGCCCCTGAGCCTGATGGCCGCCGCCCTGCGCGGCGAGCGCGAGGCGGCGCGCTTCGAGAAGGCCCGGGTCTGCGAGACCTTCCGCACGCTCACCTTCTTGCTGCGCTACGAGTTCACCCTCGACCCCGACCAGCGCCTCGACCAGCTCGAGGACGAGGCCCTGGCCGACCTGCTCGCCTATGGCGCCGCCGAAGAGGGCCCCGAGGGCACCCTCTTGGTGCCCGACCCCCGGCGGGTCGCCGAGCTGGCCGAGCTCACCCGCAACTTCATCGAGAGCTACCTGCTGGTGCTCGAGGGCGCGCGGGCCCTGCGGTCGAAGGACTGCAGCATGCGCGAGCTGCCCGGCCTCATCCAGGACTGGGGGCGGCAGCGCGTCTCGGTCGACGAGCTGCGCCGGCCCGAGGCCCTGTCGTTGGCGAACCTGCAGAACGCGGTGACCGCCTTCCACGAAGAGGGCGTGATCCACGCCCGCAGCGACGGCGGCGGGCTGCAGCTCGACGACGCCGCAGCCGGGGGCACCGTGCGCCTGCTCAAGGGCCTGCTTCCTTGAGCCTCGTCGGCGAGCCCCCGGTCGAGGGCCCCCTGGGTGCGCTGTCCGCCGCGTCGCTGTCGCGGGTCGACGCGCTCTTCGCCGGCGAGCCCGAGGCGCCGCCCCAGCGCGCCGGACCGGCCCTGCGCAAGATCTGGGCCCTGCTCGCGCTGGCCGCGCCCTTCAACCTGCTGGGCATCCCCTGCGGGGTCGGCGTGCCCGGCGGCGCCCTGACCCTCTGGGCCTACCTCGCCGCCGACGCCGAGCTGGGCCGGGTCGAGGACGGCCTCTACGGCGAAGATGACGCGCTGGCGGTGCAGCGCGCGCGGTCCTGGGCCGGGTGGGCGCTGGTCTTCTGCGTCGTGAGCTTCGTGCTGCAGGTCTTCTTGCTCATGAGCGAGCCCTACCAGGCCTGGCTGCTGCGCCTGCTCGGCGCCCTGCTCGCGCTGGCCGCGCCCTTCGACGGGCAGCCCGCGCCCTGACCGGCGCTCGCCACCGACCCGGGCCGGGTGGGCTCAGCGCACCAGCGCCGGGTGGAAGGGGTCGAGGCGGGCGGCGGCCCGGTTGGCCATCTCGACGGCGCTCGCCTCGCCGGCGGCCTGCGCTGCGGCGGCGTGGGCCACCTGGCTGCGGGCATCGCCGGGGGCGGCGGCCAGGGCGGCGGCGGCGGCGGCCTTGGCCTTGTCGACCTCGCCGAGGGCGGCGTGGGCCAGGGCGGCGTCGGCCGGGTCGAGCAGGCCCTTGGGCTGGAGCTGGGCCAAGGCCGCCCGCAGAGAGGCCCGCGCGGCGTCGATCTCGGCGCTGGCGCCCCCGGCCTCGGCGAGGCGCAGGTAGGCGAGCTGGGGCGCGATGAGGTCGGTCCGGGCCAGGGCGTGGGCGCGCGCCGCGGCGAGGGCGTCGGTCGACTTGGCCGCGATGGCCAGCTCGGCCCAGCGCAGGCCGATGAGCGCGTCTTCGGGGGCCCGCGCGGCGGCCTCGGCGGCGAGGGCGGACGCGCCCGCGGCGTCGCCGGCCGCAGCGGCGGCCTGGGCGAGCCCGAGCAGGTGCTGGGCGGGGCGCGCGCGCTGGGCGTGGTCGCGCAGCACCGCCTGCCGGTAGGCGGCCGCCGCGCCCGCGTGGTTCTTCGCGGTCAGCAGGGCGTTCCCGGCGGCCAGCGGCAGAAGCGCGTCGAGGTCGAGGCGGCTCGCATAGAGGCCCTCGGGCCCGCCGGCGCGGCCATGCGCGAGCTGCGCGGCGGCGAGCAGGCCGTCGGCGACGAAGCACGCGCTGGACTGGGCGATGACCTCGGCGCCCTCGGCGGGCAGGCGCGGCGGAGGGGCGCCCTTGCGGACGTCCTCGGCGCGCACGTTGGCCACCTGCACAAAACCGAACTCTTCGGCGTTGAAGTGGAAGGGCACGCCGTCTTTCTGGGCGTGGTCGAGCGCCTTCTTGAGCTCGCCGCGCACCTCGACCGCGAGGTCGCCCCAGGCGTGCCAGAGCGTGCTCGCCGTCTGCAGGCTCTGCTCGGCGGCGGCTGGCTCGCCGGCGGCGAGCAAGGCCTCGCCCAGCGCCATGTGGGTGGCGCAGCCCTTGGGGTCGAGCTGGGCGGCGGCCTGGTGGGCCTGCACGGCGCCCTTCAGATCGCCGGCGTCGCGCCGGGCCTTCGCCACCGCGGACCAGGCCGCGGCCGAGCCCTTGGGGGCGTCGGCGGCGGGCGCGGGGGCGCCCTCGGCGGCGGGGGCTTGCTGGGCCTTGGCCAGGGCGGCCTCGGCCACGGCGAGGGCGGCGGCCTGGGGCGCGGCGGCCTCGCGCGTGGGCGCGGCCTTGGCGCCGAGGACCTTGGCGGTGGGGTCGTAGGCGAGGTCGAGGGCGCCCAGCACGTCGGCGCCGAGCACACCCCGGGTGATCGTGTCGACCTCGTTCTTCTGGAACTGGCGCAGCACCGGCAGGCTGTTGCGGTGCTCGACGACCGCGGTCGTCGAGGTGCCGCCGAGGCCCAGGGCGACGGGCTGGAGGCGGCGGTCGCCATAGGCCGCGGTCGGGCCGGCGGGGAGCAGCTCGCGCTCGACCTGCGTGCGGGCCACGTGGGTGGAGAAGGTGAGCGGGACGTCTTTGCCGTCAATCTGGACGAGGGTGCCCAGGCGCCCCTCGTCGTTGTCGACCTCGCCCTGGGGGGTCTTGAGCGCGCCGGGCAGGGTCTTGAACACCGGCAGCGGCGTGGACCCGAGGCCGCTGACCAGCGCCGCCCCCTCTGCGGCCGGCGCGAAGACCACCTCGCCGGTCGAGGGCAGGATGGCCCAGGCCACGCCATTGAGCGCGCCGAGGCCGATGTAGCCGCGGGGCGCGCCGAGCGGGCCCGAGCGGTCGCCCGGCGCCGCGGCGCTCGCCTTGAGGGCCGGGGTGTTGCTGACCACGACGTCGCTCAGCACCATGCCGCCGATCATCAGCTTGGCGACCTGGGCCGTGCGCAGCGGCGCGTCCTCGGCGCCCTTGAGGGTCGCGCCCACCGCGCCCACCGCGGCGTCGTTGAGGTGCACCTCGTCAGCGCCCACCTCAAGCGCCAGCAGCATCCTCTGCTCGGCGCCCTCGCCCCAGGCCACCCACACGCAGGGCCGCAGCGTGCCGTCGGCGCAGTCGACCAGGGGCACGGTCACCCGCGCGCTCAAGCTCACCTCGGGGGCCGAGGCGAAGCTGTGGAGCTTCGGCGCGGCAGAGGCCGGCGCGGCGAGCGCGAGCAAGGCGGCCGGGCTGGAGCGGAGCAGGGAGCGGAGCATCAGGAGATCCTCGGGCGGGGCGGTGGCCCCCGGCGCGCGCGGTGCGGTGCGCGGAGGGGCGTGCGGGCGCGGGCGGCGTGCTGAACGGGCGGGTCGGGGCGGGGCGGCTCGGGCGGGCGGCGCGCTCGGCTCTCCGACGCGGAAGCGCCGATCAGCGCGCAGTATCGCCCCAGGTGCCCGCTTGCAAAGGCACCCCCTCGGAGATACCGCCGCTGCCCACCTTCTGGGAGGCGATGATGGCGGCGATCTTTGAGGTTCACGGGCGCATGGTGCTGGACTCCCGGGGCAACCCGACCGTCGAGGTCGAGGTCGCCACCGAAGACGGCGTGGTCGGGCGCGCGGCGGTGCCCAGCGGGGCGAGCACCGGCGCCCATGAGGCCGTCGAGCTGCGCGACGGCGACCGCGCCCGCTGGCTCGGCAAGGGGGTGGACGCGGCGCTGGCGAACGTAAACCGCATCGCCGAGCACCTCGTCGGCCTCGATGTGCACGATCAGCGCGCCATCGACGCGACCATGATCGAGCTCGACGCGACCGGCAACAAGGGCCGGCTGGGCGCCAACGCCATCCTCGGCGTCTCGCTGGCCACCGCCCGGGCCGCGGCCGCCACCCTCGACGTGCCCCTGTGGCGCCACGTCGGCGGCCTCGGCGCGCACGTGCTGCCGGTGCCCCTGCTCAACGTCGTCAACGGCGGCGCGCACGCCGACAACAACGTCGACATCCAAGAGTTCATGCTCGTGCCGGCCGGCGCCTCGAGCTTCTCTGAGGCCCTGCGCATGGGCACCGAGACCTACCACGCGCTCAAGGCGGTCCTCAAGAAGCGCGGCCTGGCCACGGCGGTGGGCGACGAGGGCGGCTTTGCCCCCAACGTCGAGAGCAACGAGGCGGCCTTGGCCCTGCTCGTCGAGGCCATCGTGGCCGCCGGCTACCGGCCCGGCGTCGACATCTGGCTGGCGCTCGACGTGGCGGCCAGCGAGTTCAAGCACGACGACGGCTACCACATCGACGGCAAGGTCCTCGACGCCGCCGGCATGGTCGAGTACTACGCTGGCCTCGTCGAGAAGTATCCGCTGGTCAGCATTGAGGACGGCCTCGACCAAGATGACTGGGACGGCTGGCGCCTGCTGACCGCCCGCCTCGGCGCCAAGGTCCAGCTGGTCGGCGACGATCTGTTCGTGACCAACACCGCCCGCCTGTCGCGGGGCATCGCCGAGGGCTGCGGCAACAGCATCTTGGTGAAGGTCAACCAGATCGGCAGCCTGACCGAGACCCTCGAGGCCATCGAGATGGCCCAGCGGTCCGGCATGACCGCCATCATCTCGCACCGCAGCGGCGAGACCGAGGACACCTTCATCGCCGACCTCGCGGTGGCCACCAACGCCGGCCAGATCAAGACCGGCGCCCCCTGCCGCAGCGAGCGGGTCGCCAAGTACAACCAGCTGCTGCGCATCGAAGAGCAGCTCGGCCGGGCCGCCCGCTTCGCCGGCACCTCGATCTTGCGCGGGCGCTGAGGGCCGCGGCCCTCAGCCGCTGGCGCCGAACTTCAGCGCGAGCGCCAGCACCACGCCGATCAGGGCCGCGAACAGGGCCCGGGCCACGCCCGCCGCGGGGTGGGGCCCGCCGTCGAGCGGCGCGGGCGGCGCCTCTTCGGCGCCGGTCGCACCCCAGCGCTGTCCCCCGACCATGATCCCCCGCGGGCCCTCGGCCCCGAGCACCAGCAGGGTCGGGTCGCCGCCCCGCGCCACCGCCCAGGCGGCGAGGGCCGCGGGCGCGGTGGTCGCGGCCCAGGCGTCCTCGACCCGGGCCTCGCCCGCGGGGGTCCAGGCCAGCAGCAGCTCGCGGGCGCCGAGGCGCTGGCAGGCCTCGGCCCGGGCGCGCCGCGACAGCAGCAGCAGCGCGCCGGCCGGCCCCGGGTAGCCGAGGCCCAACAGCGTCCCCTGGGCGTCAAAGTGATCGACCGGCGCCGGCAGCGCGCGCTCGACCGCCGCCATCCCCCGGGCCCGGCCGCCCGGATCGGGCGCGCCGTCGGGGCCGCAGGCCGCAGCCGGCCAGGCCACGCGGGGGCTGCGCGCGCCGAGGCCCGGCACGACCGGCTCTTCAGCAGGCGCGGCCTTGGATGGGGAGGGCTCGTCGGGGGAGCCCGCCGCGGGGGAGCCCGCCGCGGTGGAGCCCGCCGCGGGGGAGGCTGCCGCGGTGGAGCCTGCCGCGGTGGAGGCCGCCCCGGGGGAGCCCGCCCCGGGGGAGCCTTCGGCGAGCGCCGCCCCGACGGGCGGGAGCAGCGTGGGCAGCGGGTCGTCGGCGGGCGCGCTCATGGTCCCTCGGGCGGCTGGAGGGGCGCGGGCGGGTGCACGAACCAGCCCGCCTGGGCCCAGGCCGCGAACCAGCCCGGCAGCGCGGCCCCCAGCGCGGCCCGCTCGGCGTCGGCCAGCCCGGCCTCGAGGGCAGCGCAGGCGGTCGACAGCGGGGCACCGGCGGCCAGGGCGCCGAGCAGGGCGGCCTGGGCCGGGGCCAGCGAGACCGCCTCGACCCCGGCCTGGGCGCGCAGCACGACCACGTCCTCGGGCCCGCGGACCGGCGGGCCCTCGCCCCGGCGCAGCGGCAGCAGGCGCCAGCCCCGCCGCAGCACGCGCAGGTGGGGCTGCAGCCGCAGCGGCGCGCCGAGCAGGTCCGCCGGGTCAACAGCCGCGGGCCGCAGCGGCGGCCCGGCCGCGGCGCAAAACGCGTCGGCCCAGGCGATGTCGTCCTCGAGGACGGCGTCGAGCAGGTCGGCCTCGACGGGCAAGAGGTCGAGGGTCGCCTGCAGCACGGGGCCGGGGGCCCGCGTCGCCGCCCGCAGCCGGGCCGGCAGCTCGCGCAGCAGGGGGCCGGCCGGGGGCGCCTCGGCCAGGGCGGCCAGGGCGAGGTCACCAAAACCCCGCTCGCCGAGCAGGGCGGCGGTCAGGGGCAGCTCTTCGCGCAGCACCCCCACCAGCCGGGCCTGCACCTGGTGGGTGTAGAGCGCGAGGCGCAGGGCCGGCGCCCGGCCGCCGGTCGCGGGCAGCGCGGCGCGCAGGCCGGCCGGGTAGCGCTCGACCGGGACCAGCGCGGCGCCGTCGCCCCCGCGGGTCAAGGGCAGCAGCGCGGCGTCGGCGAGGGCGTCTTGGAGGGCGGCGAGCGCGGCCGGAGGCGCGGGGTCGAGGTCGACCGGCGCCGGCGCGGGCCAGGGCGGGGCGCGCGGAGCGGGGGCGGCGGCGGCCCACGGCGCGAAGCGGGCCACCTGGGCCCAGGTCTCGTCGAGGGGCAGGTGCTCGCCGTCGCGCTCGAGGCAGAGGGGCACCGGCCCCGCCCAGCCATAGACCCAGCCGAGCAGCGCCTCGACCGGCGGGCAGAGCGCCTGGTCGTGGGTGTCGAGCCGAAAGCCGTCGTCGAGCACGCTGTGGCCGGCGATGTGCAGCTGCAGCACGCGGTGGGGGTCGAGGGCGGCCTCGAGCTCGGCCTGCACCTGGGCGACCGCCGCGGCGGCTTGGTCGGCCTCGGGGCGGGCGTCGCCGTGCGCCGCGTTGCGGGCGCTGACGTAGAGGTTGTTCACATCGAGCAGCAGGCCGATGTCGGCCAGCTCGGCCACGCGCTGCAGGAAGGCCGGCTCGCTCATCTCGGCGCCGGGCAGCTCGACGTAGGCCGACACGTTCTCGAGCGCGATCGGCAGCTCGACGGCGTCCTGGAGCTGCCGCGCCCGCGCCGCCGCCAGCCGCGCCGCCGCCTCGGTGCGGGGCAGCGGCATCAGCTCGTGCAGGTGCCGGCCCCGGCTGCGGCCCCAGCACAGGTGGTCGCTGAGCCAGGCCGCGCCGCTGTGGCGGGCCAGCGCGCGCAGCCGGCGCAGGTGCGCGCGGTCGAGCGGGTCGGGGCCGCCGAGGCCGAGGCCGACCCCGTGCAGCACCACCGGGTAGCGGGCGCAGACCTCGTCGAGCGTGCGCCGGGGCGGGCCGCCTTCGACGACGCCGTCCTCGCTGAGGTAGTTCTCGGAGAGGAGCTCAAAGAAGCCGATCGCGGGCCAGGCCGCGCGCAGGGCGCGGAGGTGGGGCACGCGCAGGCCGAGGCCGATCCGCCCCGCCCAGGCCGCGCGCAGCCCCGCCCGGTCCATCAGTGGCCGTGGCCGTCGTGCGCGCCGTGCGCGCCGTGGGCTGCCGGGGCGGCGCCGGCCGCCGCCGGGGCGGCGCCGCCGGCCTGGGCGGCCTTGAGGCTGGCGAACTTGGCCTCGTCCACGGCGCAGCCGCCGAGGCCCTTGCAGGCGTTCTTGCCCGCGCACTCGTGCGGGCTGCCGGCCTGGGCCATGTCGACGCCAGCGGCCTTGGCCAGCGCGGCCAGCGACTCGGCGGTCACCTTGCAGCCGCCGAGGCCCTTGCAGGAGTTGCGGCCCGCGCACTCGTGCACGTCGGTGTAGGACACGGTGCCGGTCGGCGGCGCGCCCATGCTGTCGGCCACCGGCGCGGCGGCGGCAGCTGCGGGGGCCGGAGGGGTGGCCGCGGCCGGCGCAGCGGCGCCTTCGACGGGGGGCGGGCTGGTGGTCTCGGCGCCCTCACAGGCGACAGCGGCGCTGAGCAGGCCCATCAGGGCGAGGCGGGAGAGGTCCATCTGGGGCTCCAGGCGCCGCGGCGCGGCGGGTCGTGCACAAGCAGGTGCGGGGCGGGCCTCGCGTGCTGGCCGTCCAGGGCCGCGGGCGCGAGGCGCGGCCATAGCGCAGCCGCCGGGGCCCGGCGAGAGCCGTCGTTGGTCGGCCGTGGCCGGCCGTGTCGGCCTGCTCCGGCCTTGCGGAGGAGCCGCTGCTCGGCTGCTTCGGCCTGCTCCGGCCTTTCGGAGGAGCCGCTGCTTGGCCGCGTCCGGCCGTGTCGGCCTGCTCCGACTTGTCGGAGGAGCCGCTGCCAGCGGATTTGCTTGAGGTGGCTCGCGCTCTCGACGCTTGGGCTCTTCGAGCGGACGAGGCTGTCCGCGCGGTCGATGCCCTTTCTCGCCATGGATGCCGGGGGCCGCCGGCCCCCGGGCCCCTGGGGCAAGGGGCCTGCGAGGCCCCTTGCATCCCCCGCCAAAGTGGGGCCAGCGGGCAGGCTTTGCGCGGCGC
>JBJONS010000453.1:0-6306 GCA_046051725.1 Pseudomonadota bacterium
CGGGGCGCGCGGCCGCCCCCCGCTCCCAGGCGCCGACCCCCGCCGCGCGCAGGGCCGCCCCGAGGCCCGCGGGGCCGCCGCCGTCGAGGGCCGCCGCCCGCTCTGCCGCCCCGCCCGGCGCGTCGATCGGCCCGAGCCCGCCGATCAGCAGCCGGATGCGGAGCAGGGGCAGCCCGTCGACCTGCACCGCGAAGGCGCCGCCGCCCACCCAGCCGCCCGAGGGCCCCGCGCCCACAGCGCCGCGCGCCTGGTCCAGCCGGTCGAGATCACTGAGCAGCGCGTCAAGCGCGGCGAGGCTGAGCTCGCCCTTGCGCGCCGGCCGCGCCCGGACCGCCCGCGCCAGGGCCGCGTCGAGGGCCGGGAGCGCCGCGGCGACCGCCGCCGGGTCTTGGGCCTGCAGGCGGACCCAGAGCTGGCGGTCCGCGCAGCCGAGCTGCACCGCCGCGCCCGGCGGCAGCGGCGCCGCGCGCAGGGCCGCGGCGAGGCGCCGCTCGGCGGCCTGGGCCGACAGCGGCGTGGCCTGGGCCGGCAGCGGTCGCTGGCGCAGCGCTTCGACCAGCGGCAGGGGCTCGACCGACCAGGGCCCGGGCGCGGCGGGCCCCGGGCCGGCGGGGCCCCCAGGCGGGGCAGGTGCGGCCGGCCCGGCGCAGACGAGGCCCGCGAGCCCCCAGAGCAGCGACGCCCAGGCGGCCCGCCGCGCGGCGCGCCCCGCGCCCCGCGTCATCGGCCGAGCGCCGCGCCGGGCAGCCAGCGCCGGGCGACCGCGGCCAGCGCCTCGGCCGAGATGGCGTCGACGTCGGCGTCCTCGCGACCACAGCGCAGATCGCGCCCGGCCCGCCAGCAAGCGCCGGCCTGGGCCGCGAGGCGCGCGGGGTGCGCCTCAAGGCGGGCCTGCTCGACCCACAGCCGGGCGCCGAGGCCCTCGGGCACGGGCGGCGGGCCGGCCGGACGGCGCAGCAGCCCGCGCCGGGGGAGCCCGCGCCGCGGCGCGCCGAGCGCGAAGACGCCGCCGAGGCGCCCGCTCCACCACAGGGCCGGGCGGCCCTGGGCCCGCAGCGCGCGGCCGAGCAGGCGCAGCGCGGCCGCGTCGGGGTGGGCGGCCGGCGGCGTGGCCCAGACCCGCCAGCTCCCCCGGGGTCCGCCGAGGGTCTGCGCCAGCGCCGGGGCCGGCGCAGCGGCCGCGGCGAGCGGTGTCGGCGCACCAGACGCCGGGATCGGGCCGACGAGCAGGCAGAGCCGCGGCGCGGCCTGCAGGGCCCGGGCATCCAGGCGCTCCAGATCGTCGATCTGCGCGCGGCCGACCGCGCCCCCAGGGGCGTCGGGCGCACCGAGCGGGTCATGACCGTAGGGGTGCGGCGCGGGCCAGGCGGCGGCGCGCAGGCGGGCCAGCGCGCGGCCCTCGTCGGGCAGCGCGAGGGACTCGGCCCGCACCGCCGCCCGCTCGGCCTCGAGCGCCGCCGCCAGCGGCCCAGGCGGCCCCAGGGGGCGGTCGGCCTGGGCCCGCAGCCCCGCCTCGACCTGCGCGGGATCGACGCCGTCGGCGCCATAGCCGTGCCCATCGGGGTCGGTCGACGCCGCCCCGGTGCGCAGGCCGGGCCCCGCGCCGGCGCGGAGGTGCTCGATGAGGTGCACGAGGCCCTCTTCGCCGGGGCCCTCGGCGCCCGCCCCGGCGCCGATCTCGAGCCGACCGGCGATGAAGCCCGCCCCCGGCAGGTGGACCTGCACGCAGGCGGCCTGGGCCGGCCCGCCCACGGCCAGCGCCAACCCGAAGGCCGCCCGCGCCGGACCCGCGACGCGGCGCTGCTGGCGGCTACACCCCACTCGCCTCTCCGTTGGGGCCCGGCGGGGCGCCCCCACACCCGAGGGAGAGCCTGCCGTCGCGGTCCAGCACCGGGCCGGATAACCCACCGCCCCCCACACGCGGGTCAGCCGCGGCGGCCACCGCCGACAGCATGGACCCCCACACGGATCCCCGACATGGAAGACCTCGTCGCCCTCCTCAAGGCCGGCAAGGTGCAAGAGTTCAACGAGCGCCGCAAGAAGCGGGGCAACATTGACCTTTTCGCCGCTGACCTCGCCGGGGCACAGATCCCCGAAGCCGACCTGACCAACGCCAACCTCGAGAAGGCCGACCTCACCGACGCCGACCTCACCGACGCGAACCTGTACCGGGCGAACCTGAGCGGGGCCGACCTGACCAACACCAAGCTCGAGAGCGTGATGGCGGCCCAGTCGCGGTGGCGCGAGGCCGTGATGGAGGGCTGCAACCTCAACGAGGCCGACCTCAACGGCGCCGACTTCAGCGACGCCGAGCTGATCGAGTGCAGCCTGATCGAGGCGACGCTGACCGGGGCCAAGGCCAAGCGCACCCGCTTTGACGACTGCAAGCTGCAGGGCGCCAATTTCACCGAGGCGAAGCTCGGCGGGGCGGACCTCTCGGGCAGCATCCTCGCCGAGTGCACGTTCCGCGAGGCCAGCCTCGCCGGCGCCAACCTCAGCGGGGTGGTGGCGCTCGGCGCCGACTTCACCGAGGCCAAGATGCGCGAGGCCAACCTGCGCGAGGCCACCCTCGACGGGGCCAACTTCACCGGGGCCGACCTCTCGGGCGCGGACCTCAGCGAGGCCACCGTCGACGACGCCGACTTCACCCGGGCCGACCTGACCGACGCCAAGCTCGACGGCGTGGACCTCGAGGGCGCCAAGCTCAAAGACGCCCTGGTGCCCGCCGAGCTGCTGCTGCTGGCCATGGGCGAGATCCCCGACCACGACGGCGGGGCCATCGATCAGCCCACCATCGCGGCCAACGGCGACCGCATCTGCATGCTGTGGGCCGACAAGGCCGGCGGCGACCGCAGCTTCCTGCGGGTCGGCGTGGTGCACGCGGGCAAGCCCGGCTTCCTCGGCGCGCCCGCCCTGCCCTTCCCGCCGAGCCTCGTGCGGGCCCGCTGCCTGAGCGCGGACGGCGAGGGCTTCTCGGCGGTGCTCTTCGTCGAGCGCCCCGGCGGCATGGTCGCCATCCGCGCCCGGGTCGGGCCGGACGGCGCGCTGGGCGGCGTGCAGCAGCTCAACCTGCCCTACACCCCAGCCGCGCCGCCGCTGCTGCGCCAGGTCGGCCCCGACCTGCTGCTCTTCGGCGTGGCCCGCGAGGGCCCCGGGGTCACGGTGCACAAGCTGACCGACGGCCAAGAGCCCGTCGCGCTGCACATCGGCCGCATGATGACCATCCGCACCTTCGTCAGCGACCACCACCCGGTGCTGGTGACCAAGGGCAGCACCGTGGTCACGCTGAGCGCGGCCGGCCTGAGCGCGCCGCTCACGGTGCCCGCCGAGTTCCCCGGGCGCCGCGGCGCGCTGGCCCCCCTGCCCGATGGCGGGGCCCAGCTGCTGTGGCTCGAGCCCGGACAGCCCGGCATCAAGTCGCTGCGCATCGGCCAGGGCCCGACCGACGAGCCCGAGCGCCTGCTGCGCAAGATCCCCTGCATGCACCTCGACGCCGGGACCAGCGCCGCCGGGGCCTTCGCGGACTTCTCACGCCCGGCCCCCGACCACGCCGGCCTGCTGGTCTACGCGATGAACCTCGCCGACGGCAAGCCGCAGCTGGTCGCCGAGCGGGCCGGCCGCAAGGTCGCCGGCCTGCACCTGCTGACCCAGGGCGCGGGCGCGCCCCTGGCGGTGTGCTGGGATGACGGACTGGTCGAGATCTACGACCTCGCCTCCCCCCGGTCGGGCCGCCGCTGGCCCCCGGCCGCCTGAGCGGGTCCCCGCGCGACGCGCCCGGTCGACCGGCGCGCGCCGCGCAGCGGCGGTCGCGCAGCGACCGAGCCGGGCGGCCGCCGATCCCGCCGCAGGCGGAGCGGCGGCCGGGGCCCCGGCGAGCGCAGCGGGGGGCCGCTGGCGCCCGGACCGACCGGCCGCGGGGAGGCTGAGGCCCTCAGCCGCCGAGCAGGCTCACCGCGCGCCGGACCAGGGCGATCTCGTCGGGATCACCGCCCAGATCGGTGGCCTCGTCGAGCAGGCGCTGGGCCCGCTTGTACTTGGCGGCCTGGGCGTGCAGCGCGGCCAGCTCGATGAGGGCCTCGGCGTAGCCCGCGTCGGCCTCGGCCGACTCGTCGACCGCGTCCTGCAGCCCGCGCAGGGCGCCCGCCGAGTCCCCGCCCGCCGCCAGGGCCCGGGCGAGCAGCCGCTCGCCGTGCAAGCCGCGGTCGCCGCGCGCGGCGCGCCCCGCCGCCTCGACCGCGCCGACCCGGAGCTGGGCCAAGGCGTCGAGGGCCGCGGCGGGCAAGGCTGCGCCCAGCGCCGATCGCGGCGCGCTGGCCGGCGCCGCGCGACCCGCGGGGGCCGGCGCCGGAGCGGCCGCGGGGGCCGGCGCGAGCACGTCGGCGAAGAAGCTCGCGTCGAAGTCATCGGCGGGGGGCGCCGGGGCGGGCTCGTCGAGGAAGCTCCACGCTGCGTCATCTTCGTCGAGCGAGGGCGCGCCTGACGGCGCTGGGGCCGCCCCGAGGGGCGCGAGCGCGGGCGCGGCGATCCCACCACCGGTCGGCTCATCGTCGACCAGCTCATCGTCGACCAGCTCGTCGTCTTCGATGAGGCCCCCGGTCGGCTCATCGTCGAGCAGCTCGTCGTCTTCGGCGGCGGCGGGCGCCGGCGGGGCCGCGGCGAGCGCCTCGGCGAGCTTGCCCTCGAGTACGCTGATCCGGACCCCGAGCTGCTGCTGGGCGTCGGCCCGCGGCAGGGACAGGCCCCGCAGCACCTGGGCCGCGCCCTTGTTGTCGCCGACCTCGGCGCGCAGCTCGGCGAGCAGCACGAGCATGGCGAGGCTGCGCAGGTTCTGGCGCTCGACCTCGACCCGGGCGCGCTCGGCGAAGCCGTAGCGGGCCAGCGTGCGGGCGCGCACCCAGGCGCGGCCCTCGGCTTCCCCGGTCGGCATCGCCCACTCTTGGTCGGTCAGCCGCAGCGCCGCGCGCTCGGCGAGCTGCTGGGCCTCACCGAGCTCGGCGAGCACGCCCGGGTCGGTCTCGCCCGCCGCCACCGCCTTGCCCAGCGCCTCGGCCCGGCCCGCCGCGTCGCCGGCGTCCCAGGCCACCCGGGCCAGCTCGCGCCACACCGCCCGGGACTTGTCGCGGGCGCCGAGCCCGTCGAGGGCCTCGCCGAGCGCGCCGAGCATGCGGCGGTCGTGCGGCGCGTGGCCGATGCCCCGCTGCAGGTGCTTGAGGGCGGCGTCGTACTCGCCCATCGCGTTGCGGGCGTCGGCGGCCTCGGCCAGGGCGTCGACGTCGTCGGGGCGCCGCTTGAGGGCGTTCTCGGCGAAGCGCGCCCGGTCTTCGATGCGCCCGAGGCGGCGGGCCTCTTGGGCGAGGCGGCGCCACTCTTGGCTGGCGCGCTCGCCCCAGTTGGCGGCCTCGCAGAGCTCGGCGACCTTGACCTTGAGGGACAGCTCGCCAGGCTCGAGGCGGATCAGCTTCTCGACGTAGATGATGGCCTGGTCGGGCCGGCCGCGGCTGAGCAGCTCGATGGCCCGGGTCCAGCTCGCCTTGGCGTCTTGGGGCAGGCTGGCGGCGGCGTAGCAGTCGCCCATCTCGCCGTACAGCGGCGCGTCGTCGGGCTTGAGCTTGATGATCTGCTTGTAGACGCCGATCGCCATCCGCTCTTTGCCGCCGGTGCGCAGCTGCTTGGCCAGCTCGCGCAGGTGCTTGTCGCCCTCGGGGATCTTGCCGAGCTTGAGGTACAGGTCGGCGACCTGCTGGCGCAGGCGCACGTCGCGCGGCTCGGCCTTGAGCAGCGTGACGTAGCGCTCAAGGGCCTTCTCGTTCTGGCCCTTCTGGATGAACTGGAGGGCCTCCTGCTCGAGGCGCTGGCGGTCGATCGACACGGGGGCTCCAGGCGCGGCGGAGGGTCGGGGGCGCTCAGGCGCTCCGGCCCGCCAGCCACTGGTCGATGGTGCGGGTGTGGAAGTCCACGGCGGCGAAGCAGGGATCGGCGACGAGCAGGCGCTGCAGCGGCAAGGTGGTGGAGATGCCCTCGACCACGAACTCGTCCATCGCCCAGCGCAGGCGCTGGATGGCGCGCTCGCGGTCGGGCGCGGTGACGATGAGCTTGGCGACCAGCGAGTCGTAGTAGGGCTGCACCACCGCCTGCTCGTGCACGGCGGCGTCGATGCGGATCCCGGGGCCTCCCGGGGCGTGGTACCCGGTGATCCTGCCCGGAGAGGGCCGGAAGGTCCAGGGGTCCTCGGCGTTGACGCGCACCTCGATGCTGTGGCCGCGGATGACCACGTCCTCTTGGCGCAGGGGCAAGGGCTCGCCGGCC
>JBJONS010000454.1:0-18211 GCA_046051725.1 Pseudomonadota bacterium
GGGGGGGGGGGGGGGGGGGGGGGGGGGGGGGGGGGGGGGGGGGGGGGGGGGGGGGGGGGGGGGGGGGGGGGGGGGGGGGGGGGGGGGTGGGGGGGGGGGGGGGGTGGGGGGGGGCCCCGGGGCGACCGCGGTCCAGGCCTCGACCAGGGTGGACGCGGCGACGCCCAGCCCGGCGGCGGCGATGACCAGCAGCACGACCAGCACCCAGGGCGGGCGCCCGCCGCGGGCGGGCGGCGAGCCGGCGACCGGCGCGGGCGGCGCGACGCCGGCGGTGGTCCCCGGCGCGGGCCCCTCGTCGCCGGTCCCGTGCAGCAGGTCGACCATGGTGTCGGAGCTCTGCGGGGGCGTGTGGTCCTCGGACGGCGCGGGGCGGAGCGTCGCCCGCTGCGGCCGGGGCAGGGCGTCCCGCGGGGCGCTCGGCAAGATCCCGTGGAGCGTGGCGCCGAGCTCGGCGGCGCTCGCCGGCCGGTCGGCGGAGCGGTAGCGCGTGCAGGACCGCACCACCGCGGCCAAGGGCGGGCTCAGGCCGTCGAGCAGGCCAGGCTCGAGGTCGGCGGCGAAGAGGTCGGTGGGCGTCCGGCCGCGCACCAGGGCCCACAGCGTCGCGCCCAGCGCGTAGATGTCGCTGCTCGGGTCGACCCGGCTGGCGTCGACCCGCTGCTCGGGGGACATGAAGCCGAAGGTGCCGAGAACGGCGCCGGTGCGGGTCAGGTCGACCGTCGCCAGCGCGTCGGTGACCTGGGCGATGCCGAAGTCGCTGAGCTTGGGCTCACCCCGCTGGGTCAGCAGGATGTTCTGCGGCTTGATGTCGCGGTGCACGACCCCGGCGGCGTGCGCGGCGCCCACGGCGTCGATGATCGGGAGCATCAGCGCGATCGCCTCATGCTCGGACAGCGGGCCGTGGGCCTCGACCCGCTGCCAGAGCGTGCCGCCGCGCAGCAGCTCCATCACGATGGCGATGCGGTCCTCGGTGATGACGTCCTGCACGGCCACGATGCCGGGGTGGTGCAGCCGCGCGGTGGTCGTCGCCTCGGCGAGGAAGCGCTGGCGCACGCCGGCCCGGTCGGCGACGGACCCGTCGAGCAGCTTGACCGCCCGCTCGACGCCGAGGCGCTCGTCCCAGGCGCGCCAGACCACGGACATGCCGCCCCGGCCGATGATCTCGGTCAGGCGGTAGCGTCCGCCGACGAGGGTGGCGTCGGCGGCGGGCGGCGGGGGAGGGGCGTGGGGCACGGGGACCTATGGGCGGTGAAGGTTACCCCTCGGGGCGGCCGCCGCGGTCACCGCGGCGCGCGCCGGCGCCGACCCGGCGGGGGCGGCGCGGCCGGTTTTGCGGGGATGCCCTGCCTGGCGCGCAGCTGGGGGCCCTTGCGGTCCGGGGCGAGCGTGTGAAGGCCGGGTGTCGGCGCGGGCAGGGTCGCCCCGCGCGGGCCGGCGCTGGCGCGCCAGAGGGAGAGCCGTCGATGATGGGCATGTCGCGTCCGATCTTCCAGTTTCAGCTCGGGCGCTACCCGGTCCTGGTCGACATCACCGCGCCGCTGCTGTGGCTGCTCGTTGGCTCGAACATGAGCGCGTGGTTCGTGCCGGCCGGCACGAGCGCGCTCGACCCCACCGCGCTGGGCGCCATGCTCGTCGCGGGCGTGCTCATCACCGTCTCGGTGCTGGTGCACGAGCTTGGGCACGCCATCATCGGCGAGAAGGTCGGCGCCCGCGTCGATCACATCGCGCTGACCGGCATGGGCGGCTACTGCGCCTCGACGGATCGCGGCCTGACCCCGGGGCGCCGGCTGCTGATGGTGCTGGCCGGGCCCGGCTTCGGCCTGATCTTCGGCTTGCTCTGGCTTGGCCTGCGCATCGGCCTCGGCGCGGTGCCGCCGGCCTTCGCGGGCGCGCTCAGCGTGTTGATCTTCGTCAACATCTTCTGGAGCCTGTTCAATCTGCTGCCGATGGCGCCGCTCGATGGCGGCTCGGCCCTCCGCTACCTGCTCGCCACCCGCCTGCCGATGGCCAAGGCCGTGCGGATCAGCGCCATCATCGGGGTCATCTGCGCGGCCCTGGTCGCGATGTGGGCGCTCAGCAGCGGCCAGACCTTCATCTTCGTCATGTCGATCTACAGCGGCTTCCTCAGCGTCCAGCCGCTGCGCCGCTAAAAGGCGCGCCCGCGCACCCTCGCCGCCGCTGGGCCCGGCGGCTTACGGGGGGTGCCTGCCCAGGAGCCCGCGCGAATGTCCTCCATCCGTCGCCATGTGCACATCGCCGCCCCCTCCCGCGCGGTCTGGAACGCCGTCACCACCGGCGAGGGCCTCGCGAGCTGGTGGGTCGACAGCGCGCGGGTCGACGGCCGCCAGGGGGGCCGCCTCGTCCTCAACTGGACCGACGACGACGGCAAAGAGGTCGAGGCTTGGGGCATGTTCCACGAGCTGCGCCCGACCGCCCAGGTCGAGGTGCTGTTCGACCGCGTGGGCACCTCTCCGCTCCGCGGCTGCCGGCTGGCCTTTCAGGTCGCCCGCGACGGCGCCGAGACCCGGCTGAGCGTGCTGCTCGCCGATGGTGAGGCCCTCAACGACCCGGCCCAGCGCGAGGCGCTCGACGCCGGCTGGCGGCGGGATCTCAAGGCCTTGCAAGATCTGCTCGACGCCCCCGCGGCGTCCCCGAGCCCCGCGTCCCCCGCGGCCCCGCGCCGCCACTGAGGAGCCCCCGATGAGCACCCCTTTTGATCTGTCTGCCCTCGGCCCCATGGGCGGCCTGCTCGGCCCGATGGCCCAGCAGATGGAGGCGATGAAGGCCCAGGCCGCGGCCCAAGAGGTCGAGGGCCAGGCTGGCGGCGGCCTCGTCAAGGTCATCGCCAACGGCAGCCTCGAGATCGTCGCGGTGCACATCGATCCCAAGGTCGGCGGCGACACCGAGATGCTGCAAGACCTGCTCGTGGTGGCGACCAATGACGCCCTGGCCAAGGCCCAGGGGCTCGCTGCCCAGGCGATGCAGGGCATGTTGGGCGGGCTCGGCCTGCCCCCGGGCATGTTCTAAGCCGGGACCGGCTTGACAGCGGCGCTGCCGCGGGGCGACGCTGGCCTGTCCGCCGCTGGCCCTGCCCGGGGCGGTCGGTCGCCGGGCGGCCCTTCGCCCCACCGAGGTCCCATGTCCGCCCTCTCCACGCCCCCCGCCACGCCCCGGACCGGCGCCCTGCGCTGTGGGGCCGTCTTCGCGGCGCTCCTCACCGGGGCGCTCGGCTGCACCGGCGGGTCCAAGCCGGCCGACGACACCGGCGCGGGCGCCGATGGGGCCGACGGCAGCGCCGATGGGGCCAGTGACGGCGGGACCGGCGACGGCGGCCCCGTGGACCCCTGCGGCGAGGCCGCCGTGGTCGAGGTGGGCACCGGCGCCGCTGCGTTCGAGCCCTTCGCTGAACCCGCGACGGCGGTGATGGTGCACGGCCCCCAGGGCGGCTGGCACATGCTGGGAAGCCTGCGGGTGGTCGGCCTGCAGCAGATCGTGTCGGTGACCTACACCATCACCCACCAAGCCTCGGGCGCGGTGGTCGCGAACAACCAGTACCGGGTGGGCATGCTCTACGACGGCGACACCTGCGTGGGCACCTACCCGGGCATGTACGGCTACCTGAACGTGACCGACATGGCCGTCGGCGAGGCCGACACGCCGCCCGAGCTCTTGTCGTGGCAGGCGCTCGAGCTCTGCCTCCAGGTCGACGACGGCGCGCGGTCCGGCGCCGCGTGCGGGGTGGTCGAGGCGGTGCCCGACCCCATCGACATCGAGAGCGGCCTCGCGCCGCCGCGCCCGGAGTAGGTCCGCGTCGGTCCGTGTCGGTCCGGCTGGTCTCTGCGGGGCGGGGCCCTCGCCCTCACTGCGGGACGGGCAGGTCCAGCGCCTCGATCACGGCCCGCAGCAGGACGTCGACCGGCGCGGGCTTGGGCACCCGCGCGTGCACCCGGGTGCCGAGGACCTCGATGAGCGCGAAGTCGGTGCAGGCGGTGTGGGCCAGCACCTTGGGCGGCGGCTCGACCCGGTCGAGCTCATCGAGCAAGACGAGGCCGCCCAGGTGCTGCACCGTCTCGGCGTAGCGGCGGGCCCGGGGCCCGAGCGTGCCGCGGCTGCCGTCCCCCAGAGGGATGAAGATGTCGGTCACGACGAGATCGCAGGGCCACGTGTGGAGCAGCGCGACGGCCGCCTCGACGGTGGTGACCACCTGGACCTCGGCGTCGAGCGCCTCGCGCACGACCTTGGCGACCACAGCGACCTCGTCGGGATCGTCGTCGATGAACAGCACGCGCATGGGGGCTCCGGGCGGCGCGCAGGCCGCGGTGGGGGCCGGCCGGTCAGGGGGCCGGCGGGCACTCGCTCATGTCGGCGGCGGGGCTGCAGCCCCCGGTGAAGCCGCCCGGGAGGCAGCCGCCGAACACGTAGCAGTCGCCGGTCAGGTCCTGGGTCGCCTCTGAGATCACCGCCGGGCACGCGATGTCCACCGGCAAGCAGCCCAGCGCGGCCGGCGCGGCGTAGTCGGTGCAGATGCTCTCGCCGCCCTCTTCGCGCACCGGCCAGCCCGAGATCACCTGACAGTCTGCGCGGGCGCTGCAGCTGCGCACGTCCAGGGCGGTGCACGCGGCGTCGGGGTCAGGGTCGGTGCCCGTGTCGGCGCCCGTGTCCGGGTCGGCGTCGGCGTCGGCGTCGGCGTCGCTGTCCGCGTCGGCCTCGCCGTCGGCGCCGTACAGGCTGCCGGTGTCCTTGGGATCGGCCTCGGGGGACCCGCCGCAGGCGGCCGACAGCGCGGCGAGGGTCAGCAGGAGCAGGCGGGCGTGGCGCATGGGGATCCTCCGGAGCGAGCCTAGGCCGCCCCGCGGCCGACCGGCAAGGGCGCGCGGAGCCCCTCCGCCGGGATAGCGCGCGCCGTCAGCGGGCCCGCACCTTCTCCCGCTCCCACGAGGTCCGCGTGCCCGCCCGCCTCCCCCGCGCCCTGCTGCTGGCGCTCAGCCTGCCGGCCTGCGCGCCCGGGTTCACCGTGGACCGCCACCGCCTCGGCCCCCCGCGGATCGCCGCGCTGGGCGTCGTGGACGGCGAGCTGCAGGCCGCGCTCTGGTCGGGGCGCGGGCTGTACCACGACGCCGCCCCCCGCTTGCGCTGGCTGGTCGACGGGGTCCCGGTCGGCGAGGGCTTCGGCGTGCGGGCGCCGACCTCGGGCCTGCTGCGGCTCGAGGCCGAGATCGATGGAGAGGAGCGCGTCGCCGAGCTGAGCCTGCCGGCGGCGCCCGCCGCGCTGCCCCTGACCGTGCGGCGCGAAGAGCTGCGCCTCGGCGACGCGCTCGCGCTCGAGCAGCGGCGCGGGGTCGAGGGGGAGGCGGTCGAGGACAGCGTCGCCGGGGACGCCGACGCCCGGTTGGTGGTGGACGGCGCCGAGGGCCGCAGCCTGCGCTGGATGGTGGCCGGCCCGGACGGCGGCGTGCTCGAGCTCGACGCCACCCGCGCCGATCTGCTGCGCCACGAGGTCCTCTACGACGACGGCCTGATCAGCCGCGGCGCGAAGGGGCCGGCCGGCGTCTACACCGCGCTGGTGCTCGCCATCGACGGCGAGGGCAGCAACCGCTGGCGCTGGGTGGACGTGGGCATGGGCGCCGAGGGCCCGCTGCTGCGCGCCGGCGAGCGCCTGCTGCCCGTCGCGCTCGACCCGCCCGAGAGCGGCCTGCTGGTGGTCCGCTTCGTGATCGACGACGAGGCGGGCCTGCTCGGCCTGCGCGTCGACCAGGCGGCGGCGCTGCCGGCGGACGATCCCGGGCCCGACCCGCTGCCCTGCGCGCCGGCGGGCCGGCCGCTGCGGCTCGATGATCTGGCCGAGGGGCGCTGCACCCGCGCCGATATCGACGGCCAGGACGTCGTCTTGGAGCTCCAGTGACCCTGGCCCTGCTGCTCTGCGCGGCGGCCCTGGCCGCGCCCCCGGTGGTCGTGCGCGAGCGCGGCACCAACGACCCGGTGCCCGGCGCCGAGCTGGTCCTCCCCGATGGGCGGGTCGTGCCGGTCGACGCGCGCGGCGCGGCCCTCTGGCCGGCCGATCTCCCGCCGGGCCCGCTGGGTCCGATGCGCATCGAGGTGCGGGCGGGGGCCCACGAGCCCCTGATCGTCGACTGGGACGGCCAAGAGCCCCTGCGGCTGTACCTCGTGCCCCTGCCCGGCGCGGCCGAGATCGTCGTCGAGGCGCGCCGCGACAGCCCGTCGGTCTCGCGCCAGATCATCGACCGCGAGCGCATTGAGAAGACGCCCGGCACCTTTGACGACCCGCTGCGCCTGCTCCAAGCCCTGCCCGGCGTGGCCTCGACCCCCGAGTACGCCCCCACCGCCGGCCTGCTCAGCGTGCGCGGGGCCCAGCCGACCGAGAGCCAGGTCCTGCTCGACGGGATCGAGATCCCCTTCCTCTATCATTTTCAACAGTATGGCTCTGTGGTCCACGGGCGGCTGCTCGACGAGATCGCGCTCTACCCCTCGGCGCGCTCGGCGGCCTGGGGCGACGCGGTGGGCGGCGTCGCCGCGGTCACCACCCGGCAAGCCGACCCCCGGAAGGTCCACGGCGGCGTCAACCTCAACGCGATCACCGCCGGCGCCTACGTCCAGGCCCCGGCGACCCTGCCCGGCGGGCAGCGGGCGGCGTTCAGCGCGTCGGCCCGGCGGTCCTTCGCCGACCTCGGCGAGTCGAGCAACGACCAATACACGCTCTGGCCGGTGTTTTGGGACTACCTGACCCGGGCCGATCTGCGGCCGACGGCGGACGTGCGCTGGTCGCTGATGGGGGTCGGCGCCGGCGACCGGTATGGGCGCTACGTCGGCGACACCGCCGAGCTCGACCCCATTCAGCGGCTCGACGCGCCTGACTTCCGCTTCGACCGGGGCTTTCACGGGGTGATCTTGAACCGGGCGGCGGCCACCGCCGAGGCCGCGCACCTCAGCTCGGCGGGCTTCGTGCACGACCGGTGGAGCGGGGCCTTCGCCGACACCTCGCAGCTCCGCGTCGAAGACAGCGTGCAGGTGCGGCATGTCAGCACGCTCTCGCTCACCGACCGGCTCAGCCTGGGAATGGGCGGAGACGCCCGCGCGGCCACCGTCCAGCGCACGGCGGTGCTCACGCAGGCCTGGTCCGAGCTGGCCGGCGAGGCGCCCCTGCTCGCCCGCGGGGTGGCGGTCGACGAGCGCCGCAGCGGCGTGGTCGGCGGCGTCTGGGCCGAGCCGCGCGTCCAGCTCGGGCCCCTGCGCCTGCAGCCGGGCCTGCGCCTGCAGGGCGACAGCGACAGCGGCGCGCTCTCTCCCGAGCCCCGCCTCGCCACGGTCCTCCGCACCGCCGAAGACCAGCAGCTGCGCTTCGCCGCCGGCCGCACCAGCCAGGCCCCGGGCCTCGACGCCACCTCGCCGGTGACCGGGGCGCCCGGCCTCGGCCTCATCCGCGCCGACCAGGCCGCGCTCGGCTACGACCTCGCCGTCGCGGGCCGGTGGGAGCTCGGCGCCGAGCTGTGGGGCACCCGCGTGATCGACGCGCTGGACGAAGATCCGGCCGAGGTCGCCGACGTGGTCGACGGCCGCGCCGGCGGCGTCGAGCTGACCTCGCGCTACCGCCTGCGCGAGCGCTTCTTCACCTGGGCCAGCCTCGCCCTGGGCCGCAGCTTCCGCGGCGACGCCCCCGCCGACTTTGACCAGCCCTACGCCTTCAACTTCGTCGCGAGCTGGGACTTCGCGCCCGGCTGGAACGCCGGCCTGCGCTACCGGCGCTCGTCGGGCCTGCCGCTCACCCCGGTGCAGGGCGCGGTCTACGACGGCGACACCGACGGCTACCGGCCGATCTACGGCCCCGAGAACAGCGACCGGCTGCCCGACTACCAGAAGGTCGACCTGCACCTCGAGCGCAGCGTCGCGCTGCGGCGCTGGACCTTGGTGGTCTACGGCGAGGCCTGGTGGGTGCCGGCCCAAAACAACGCGATGTACACGGTCTACAGCTACGACTACACGCAGTCGGCCACGGTCGCCGGCCCGGGCTTCGTGCCGCTGCTCGGCGCCCGGGCCGAGCTCTGAGCCGAGAGGAGCCCTCCGATGGATCAGCGCATTGTCCTCGATGAGAAGCGGGCCCGCTTTGAGGACCTGATGGACTTCCCCGCCGTCACCCTGATGCGGGTGGTCGGCGCGCCGGGCGAGGCGATGCTGCGCGAGGCCCTGGCCGTGGCCTCGGCGGGCGGGCTGCGGCCGGCGGTGCTGCAGGGCAGCCGCCCGAGCTCTCAAGGCCACTACATCGCGCACCACATCGAGGTCGAGGTGAGCGACGCCGACGCCCTGCGGGGGCTCTACGCGGCGCTCAAGGCCGTGCCGGGGGTCCGCATCGTGCTCTGAGCGCCGGCGTCGCGCTCAGGGCCGCGCGTGCGGATCGACGCGCTGCGGCGGATCGGCGGGGCTGCGCAGGTCGAGCGGGCGGGCCGGCCAGCCCGCGGCGGCCAAGCCCTCGGCCACCGCCGCGCCGAGCAGGGCGTGCCCGGCCGCGCTCGGGTGCATCTCGTCGAGGAACAGGGCGTCGGCCGGCTGTCCGCTGGCGGCGAAGGCGGCGGGCCCGTCGATGAGGGGCGCGCCGAAGGCCGCGGCCGCCGCGCGCATGGCCTCGCGGTAGGGCCCCCAGGCGGGTCCATCGGCGCCGCGGTCGAGCGCTTTGGGCTCGAGGTCTTCGCGGTTGGGCAACACCAAGAAGGCCACGCCGGCGCCGCGGGCCTGGGCCTCGCGGGCGATCGCGTAGAGATTGGCGCCGTAGTCGTTGATCTCGACGCGGCGGCGGCGCAGCCGACCCTCCTCGGCCCGGTCTTGGCGCCAGCTCACGGTCTTGACCCGCTCGGCCCGCGGCCGCACCCGCAGCCGCCAGTCGGCCACCCGAAACACCGCGCTGCGCTGCAGCAGGCGCAGGGTGGCGGCCACCGGGCCCGACTCCCACTCGCGCAGGGTGGCGATGACCTCTTTGTCGACGAAGGTGTCGAAGGTGTTGTCGGACCAGAGGTTGCCGATGAGCACCAGATCCGGCGCGGCCTCCCAGGCCCGCAGGCTGAGCAGCGCCTGGGTCTGAAAGGTCGAGTAGCCGGGCAGGCCAGCGTTCACGGGCTCGACGCCCAGCGCGCGGGCGGCCGCGGCGGTGAAGGTCTGCGCCTCGTCGACCCCGAAGCCAAAGACCGAGCTGTCGCCGGTCGCCAGCAGGCGGCGGGCGCCCGCCGGCTTCGGCCGCCGCAGCTCGGGCCCGCGCAGGCCGAGGCTGTTGATGTGCACGCGGACCCCGCGCTCCTCGTGCGCGCCCGGGCGGTAGGCGTAGATGAGGTAGGGGTGGCCGGGCATGACCACCAGATCGGGGTCCGGCGCCGGCGGCGGCTGGGCCCAGGCCCGCAGGTCGGCGGCGAACAGCAGGGTGCAGGCCGACTCGAGCAGCAGCCACAGTCCCGCGGCGGTCAGCAGTCCAAAGCCCGCCCGGCGGCCGAGGCCGCGCAGGCCGCCGCGCACGATCACGGCGTGAACCCGGGCGGCGGCGCGGCAGGGCGGGGGGCGCGCTCGCGGGCGGCGCGGGCGGCGAGGGCCTCTTCGGCCCGGCGCAGGTTCTCGCGCGCGGCGGCGTTGTTCGGATCGACCTGCAGCACGAGCTTGAAGGCCTCGATGGCGCCGGGCAGGTCGCCGAGCCGGGCGCGGAGCTGGCCGATGCCCCCGCGGGCCCCCACGAGCTGCCCGTCGGCGATGACGGCGGCCCGCAGGTCATCCTCGGCCTTGTCCCACTGCTCCATCTCGAAGTAGGCCCGGCCGCGCAGGTAGAGCGCCGCGCCGGTGGCCTTGGGATCATCGCGCAGCGCGCTGATCTTGACCGCCCGCTCGGCCCAGACCAGGGCCCCGCCCGGCTGGTCGCGCAGCAGCGCCAGCTCGCCGAGGGCGAGGCTGGGGCCGGGCTCGTCTTGGCCGGCGAGGCCCGCGCCGTGGTTCAGGGCGTCCTCGGCCTCGTCCAGGCGGCCCTGCTCCATCCAAAAGACGCCGAGGTTGTGCCAAGCCCGGGTCTCGCGGGGGTGCAGGCGGGTGGCCTGGAGCAGGCGGGTCTCGGCCGCGACCAGGTCGCCCCGGGCCCGCGCCACCCGCGCGAGGCCGAAGAGCGCGGTCAGCTCGCCCTCATCGAGGCTGAGCGCGGCGGTGAACAGCTCGTCGGCCTTGCTGAGGTTGCCCTGCGCGACGGCGACCTCGGCGAGCAGCAGCAGCGGGGCCGGCGCGCCGGGGGCGAGCAGGCGGGCGGTGGTCGCGGCCCGGCTGGCCTCCTCCCAGCCGCTCGAGGTCGGCCCCTCGGTCCGCGCGCGGCGGAGGGCGGCCTCGGCTTGGCGCAGCTGGGGCGCGATCAGGCCGTCGAGCGCCCGCTCGGCCTCGGCGCCGCCGAGCGCGCCCAGATCGCGGGTGCCCTCGACCACCCCGCGCACGTCGCCCTTGGCCGCCTGGGCGATGACCCGCAGGGTGCGCTGCCGCACGTCGATCCGGCCGTCGAGCACCGCGAGGCCGGTGGCGCTGCCCTCGAGCGACCAGAGCGCCGCGGCGCTCGAGGTGCGCTCGGCCAGACCGCCGAGGTGCAGGTAGGGGCGGGTGGTCAAGGCGCCAGACAGCCGCTCGGGGTCCAGCGGGACCGGGTGGACCGCGGCCCAGCCCTCCAGCGCGTCGCCGGCGGCGATGGCCTGGCTGGCCAGCGCGGCGGCGGTCGGGAAGCCCAGGGCGCGGAGGGGGGCGGGCTGGGCGGCGAAGCGCTGCTCGAGCCGGCTCAAGGGGAGGGGAGCGCTGGTCCCCACGAGGATCAGGCTGTCCGCCCCGCGCGGAGGCAGCCAGGCTTGGGTGTGCGCGAAGGTCGCCGCGGCGGCGCCGGCGAAGGCCGCCGCCTGCCCATCGGCGAGCAGATCGAGGTGCAGCACGCCGATCCAGACGCCGTCGGGGGCGAGGCGCGCGCGGGCGGCGGCCAGCTCGGCGGCCGAGGGCCCCGGGTGGGCCGCGTCGGCCCAGGCGGCGTCGAAGACCTCGACGATGACGTCCTGCGCGGTGCTCGCGCGCAGGACGGCCGAGGGATGGAGCGGGAGGAGGCGCACCCCGGGCTCGAGGTAGCGCGCGCGGAGGGCGGGGCTGGCGGCGGCCAGCGCCCGCAGGGCGGCCGGCGCGGGCGCAGCCGAGTCGAGCTGGAGGAAGGGCCAGGGCGCCGCCCCCACGATCACGTTGCCGGCGTCATCCCCGAGCAGAAGCGCCCGCTCGTGCCGGGGCGCGAGCAGGCCCGCGAGCGCGCCGGCGAGGCGCTCGGCCTCGGCGGCCGGGCCGGCGCTGCTGCGGGGGCGCCCGTCGAGCTCGACCTCGATGAGGGCCGCGCCCGCCGCCCACACCGCCTGGCCGCCGTGCCCGCCGAGCTGCGCGAAGGTGGCCTCTTGGGCGGCGCGCGCGTCCAGATCGCGCTGCCACAGCTCGTCGTTGCGCAGCGAGCGCAGCTGGCCGACGCTGAGCACGGCGACCGGCATCGCTTTGACGGTCGCCCAGCGCAGGCCGAGGGCCGCGGCGGTCAGCGCGCCAGCCGCTTGGCTGAGCCGCCGGTCGCTGAGCAAGAGCAGCGCCGCGCCGGCGCCGAGGCCCACCGCCGACAGGCCGCCGCCGCTGTCGCCGAGCGGGCTGGCGCCGAGGGCGACGCCGAGGGCCCCGCCGGCGAGCCGGGCCCGCCCGGGCGCCGCCGCGGCCGCGCTGAGCAGCCCGCCGAGCAGCCCGGCGGCCACCGGCAGCGCCGACACCCGCAGATCGAGCGCCGGCGCGCCGATCAGGGGGACCGAGAGCGCGCGGGTCAGGCCGACGCCGAAGGGCAGGAGCGCCGAGGCGCCGACCGCGGCGAGCCCGCCGGTGAGCAGGGCCCGGAGGCCCGCCGGCGCGCCGCGCAGGGCTGGGGCGGCCCGCAGCGCGAGATCGCCGATGGTGACGCCCACCGCCGCCGCCGCCAGCGCCCCGAGCAGGGGCGCGAGGCTGGTGTCGAGGGCTGGGCGCAGGCTGAGGGCGCCGACCGTCGCGGCGAAGGTGACGGCACCGGCGCCGATCACGCCGATCCACGGCCCAGCGTGCGGGCGCGCGCCCGCCGACCCGCCGCCGAGCAGGCCCAGCACGGCGAGGGGCGGCAAGGCGGCGAGGGGGGCCGCCGCGCCGATGGCGAGGCCCGCGCTGAGGGCGAGCCCGGCGAGCAGCCCCCGCGGGGCGAGGGCGGGACCGAGGCCGATGCCGAGGAGGGCCGCCGGCACGGGCAGGCCGAGCAGCGGCAAGGCGCCCCAGGCGGCCCGCACCGCGTCGGGGAGGGGCGCTGCGCCGAGCCGCTCGGCGCCGCCGAGGCCGAGCGCGCCGGCGGCGATCAGCAGGCCGCGCGCCCGGGGGCGCAGGGCCGGGCTGAGCGCGGCGCCGAGCGCGACGGCCGCGCCGACGATGGTGAGCGTCGCGGGCGTGGGGCCCAGCGCGGTGGCGGCGCAGCGCACCGCGCCGGCGAGGGCGACCCCGGCGAGCCAGGCGCGCGCGGCCTCTGGGCGGTCTGGCGCAGCCATCGCGGGCCTCGGGGTCGAGGGGGGCAGGTTCTAGCGCAGCCACGTTGACCGACTTTGTCACTAACTGCTAAACCGGCCGGGTCGAGGGGAGGTCGCCCCGCCGGCGCGACCCTGGGGGGGCCCCTCCGCCGCCCGCTCGACCGGGCGGCGGCGCCCCGCGCCGCCGAGCCGCGCCGGGCCGCGCGCTTGGCGCGTCAAGAGTGAGCCTCCGGATGTTGTCATCTTTACGCCCTTGTCGCCTGGTCGCCTCCCCGCGGCCCGCCGCGTTTAGTAAGCTGCCCTGCGTCCCGCCCCACGGTTGAGCATCCCCCGCTCGTCCGCCACCCCCGCTCGGAACCAATCGGAATGGGCCTGTTCAACCGCAGACGACCCTCCATCGGGCTCGACATTGGCTCCAGCGGCATCAAGCTGATGGAGCTCGACCAGGACAGCAAGACGGGGCGCTACCGGCTGCTGCACTTTGAGATGGCGCCGCTGCCGCCCGAGGCCATCGTCGACGGGCAGATCATGAACACCACCGTGGTGGTCGATCAGATCCGCGAGCTGCTCCAGCGGCGGCGGATCAAGACCAAGAACGCCACGGCCTCGATCTCCGGCAACAGCGTGATCATCAAGCGGGTCACGCTCCCCCAGATGAGCATCGACGAGCTCGAAGAGTCGATCCAGTGGGAGGCCGAGCAGTACATCCCCTTTGACATCAACGACGTCAACCTCGACGTGCAGATCCTCGCCGGGGCGAGCCTCGACCCCGGCCAGATGGACGTGCTGCTGGTCGCCGCCCGCAAAGAGGTGGTCAACGAGCGCCACTCGCTGCTGTCGCAGGCGGGCCTCAAGCCGGCGGTCATCGACGTCGACGCCTTCGCGGTGTCGAACATGTTCGAGCTCAACTACGACGTTCCCAAAGAGACCGTCGCGCTGGTCAACGTCGGCGCCAGCGTGGTGTCCATCCACATCCTGCGCAACGGTGTCAGCGCGTTCACCCGCGACGTCGGCATGGGCGGCCGGCAGTTCACCGAAGAGATCCAGCGCACGCTGAACATCTCTTTTGAAGAGGCCGAGGCGCTCAAGACCGGCGGCGCCGACCCCGACGCCGCGGCGGTGGTGCCCGAAGAGATCGAGCGGGTGCTGTCGAGCGTCGGCGACGCCCTGGCCACCGAGATCCAGCGCAGCCTCGACTTTTACCTCTCGACCTCGTCGGACTCGGGCATCGCCGGCATCTACTTGAGCGGCGGCGCGGCCCGCACGCCGGGCTTGCCGCGCTCGATCGAGCGCCAGACCGGCCTGCCGGTCGAGGTGGTCGACCCCTTCCGGCGCATCCAGGTCGATGAGCGGGCGTTCAACCCGAGCTTCCTTCAGCACGTGGCACCCCAGGCCGCCGTGGTTGTGGGCTTGGCGATGCGGAGGCCGGGCGACAAATGATTCGCATCAACCTGCTGCCGGTGCGCGCCTCGCGCCGGCAGGAAGCGGTCAAGACCGAGCTGATGTTGGCGGGCCTCGTGCTCGCCGCCGTCGTGGTCGTGCTCGGCGGCCTGCACATCGTGCTCATGGCCCAGGCGAGCTCGCTGATGGCCGAGAACATCGAGCTGGACGCTGAGCTCAAGAAGAAAGAGGCGATCCGCCTCGAGGTCGAAGAGATGGAGAAGGTCCGCAAGGACCTCGAGCAGAAGCTCGCCGTCATCCAGCAGCTCAACGCGAACCGGATCGGACCGGTGATGCTGCTCAGCGACCTCTCTGACGCCACCCCCGAGAAGCTCCAGATCACCAGCCTCATCGAGAAGCAGGGCCAGATCACGTTCACGGGCGTGGCGGTGACCCACGAGGTCATCTCGCAGTTCATGATCAACATCGAGAAGTCCAAGCGCTTCACCGATGTGGGCCTCAACGGCGTCGAGCAGGTCGAAGACGGCGGCGTGAAGCTCAAAGAGTTCGAGATCACCGCGAAGCTCGTGACCGAGGCCGCCAAGGTCGAGGCCGAAGCCAAGGCGAAGGCCAAGGCTGCCGGTGGCGCGGCCCCCGGCGGCGCTGCGCCGGCCGGTGGCGCGGCCCCCGCGGACGGCGCGGCCCCGGCTGGTGGCGCGGCCCCCGCGGACGGCGCGGCCCCAGCGGCTGGCGCCCCGCCCGCCGACGGCGCGGCTCCTCCCGCCGCCCCGGCCCCGCCGGCGCCGGCCCCGGCCCCCGCTGGCGGGCAGGAGTAAGCCATGAACCTCGCGAACCTGATGGAGCGGCTCGCCCGCCTGCAGCGCCCCCAGCGGCTCGCCGCCTACCTGGGCGCGGTGGTGCTGATCGCGCTGATCTACCTGCTGGCGCTCTTCCTCCCCAAGAACGACGAGATCTCCACCCTCGACGAGCAGCAGTCCGAGTACAAGCGCAAGCTCGCCGAGGTCGAGGTCCACGTCGCGAACCGCAACGCGATGCGCGAGAAGCTCAACGAGCTCAACGAGAGCTTGTCGAAGGCCAAGCGCGAGCTGCCGAACAACAGCGAGATCCCGAACCTGCTCAAGGCCATCAGCACGACGGCCAAGAAGTCCGGCCTCGAGGTCCGGCGCTTCCAGCCGCTGCCCGAGGTCAAGAAGGACTACGTCGCCGAGGTCCCCGTCGCCCTCGAGGTGACCGGCAGCTACCACGAGGTGGCGATGTTCTTCGACCAGCTCAGCCGGATGAGCCGGATCGTGTACGTCCAGGACGTCACCATGTCCGATCCCGACGAGCGCGGCGACAAGGTCTACCTCACGGTCACCGGCAAGGCGGTCACCTTCCGCTTCCTGACCGACGAAGAGAAGGCGGCCGAGGCCGCCAAGGCCAAGGGCAAGAAGAAGGGTGGCGGCGGCGGTGGGGGTGACGAATGATGTCCAGCGCGCTGATCCTGCCCCTGCTCCTCGCCGCCTGTGACCTGTTCATCTCGGGCGAGGGCGACCCCGCCGGGGTGGCCCCGCTGGCGCCCGTCGCGCCGACCAAGGCCGCCGACGCAGACGAAGAGGACAAGAAGCCCGCCTACTCGTACAGCCCGCTCGGCAAGCGCGACCCCTTCCGCTCGTTCATCGAGATGAAGGTCGAGACCGCCGAGGTCTGCTGCACCCAGAAGTACGACATCGACCAGTACCACCTCGTCGGCATCATCTGGGGCGTCGACCGGCCCCGGGCCCTGGTCGAAGACCCCGAGAACGTCGGCTGGGTCATCGAGATCGGCTCGTACCTCGGCAAGAACTGGGGCAAGGTCACGAGCATCAACGCCAACGAGGTCGTGGTCACCGAAGAGTACCAGACCATCGACGGCGAGCTCGTGGTCAACAACCTGTCGATCAAGCTCCCGATCGTCGAGACGGAGGAGCTCCGATGAGCTCCCCCTCCGACCGCTCCCCCTCCTCTGATCTTGGCGCGCAGGTCCCCGGACCTGAACAACAGGGCGCACGGCAGCAGCCGGCCCGACCCCGCGGAGGCGCTTCGATGCGTGGCTTCTTCTCCTCCCCCGCCGGCGCGCCCGCGCGCGGGTCCTCGCCGGCACGTCCGGTCCGCCTGCTGAGCGCCCTCGCCCTCGCCGCGCTGTTCAGCTTCGGCCAGCAGGCCCGGGTCGAGGCCGCCGATCTGGCGCTCGAGCGCATGGAGGTCGTGGGCGGCGAGGTCCCCCAGCTCGTGCTCTTCCTGAGCGACGCGGCCCAGGGCTCGGCGGTCAGCTCCTACCCCCAGACCCAGCCCGACCGCGTGGTCGTCGAGCTCGCCGGCACGATCACCAACATGGGCGTGTCGCAGGTCGCCGGCGATGGCGTGCTGGTGGACCGGGCCGAGGTGATCTCTTTTGATGATGGCACCGGCCCGACCACCCGGGTCACGCTGTACCTCAACCGCCCCGGCGCCGAGGTTCAGCCCCTGGTCGTCAGCGACGGCAACCGCGTGGTCGTCTCGCTCAACCCGGTCCGCAGCGCCGGCGAGGCCACCGCCGAGGCCACCCCCCGCGAGCGCAACCCCCGCGACCTCTCGGGTCCCGAGCGGGTGCCGACCGGCCCGGCGCTCACGAGCCTCGACTTCGAGAGCCTCGATGAGGTCAGCCGCGTCGTCATCGGCCTCAAGGACACCCGCGAGTACACGGTCACCCAGTCGCAGGGCAACCTGATCCTGGTCGACATCCCCGGCACCTTCCTGCCGCAGTCGCTGCAGCGGGTGCTCGACACCGGCGACTTCGTGTCGCCGGTCCGCATGGTCCGCGCCTACAAGACGTGCCGCGGCAGCCGTGTGGCCATCTCGCTGCGCCGCGAGACCACCTACGAGCACACCATCACTGAACGCGGCCTTCTGGTGCTCGACATCAAGGTGCCCCCGGGCATGACCCGCGAGCGCGAGAACGCCCGCAGCTACGGTGGTGACGTCAGCCCGGGGCGGCCCGACGGCGGGCTCGGCAACGCGGTGGGCGGCGAGGTCGGCATCGGCAGCAACGGCCGCAGCTTCGATCCGGGCTCGGCCTGGGGCCGGGGCGGCGGCAGCTACGACCCCTCGTCGGCGGCGGGCCTCGCGGCCGGCTTCATGTACGACAACTCGGGCGCGGGCAACCTGCCCTACTCGGGCCAGCGCATCAGCCTCGACTTCGTCAACGCCGACATCCACAGCATCTTCCGCCTGATCTCGCACGTGTCCCGCCTCAACATCGTCGCCAGCGACGACGTCGAGGGCGAGGTCACCGTCCGCATGACCGACGTGCCTTGGGATCAGGCCCTGGCCGCCATCCTGCAGGCCAAGGGCCTCGGCTCGCAGCGCTTCGGCAGCGTGGTGCGCGTGGCGCCGATCGAGACCATCAAGGCCGAGCAGCAGGCCAAGGCCGAGACCGTCGAGGCGATGTTCAAGTCGGCCCAGCTCGAGCTGCTGGTGGTGCCGCTCAACTACGTGCAGGCCAGCGACATCAACAAGCAGCTGACCTCGCTGCTGACGAGCCGCGGCACGCTGCAGGTCGACCAGACCAGCAACCAGCTCATCATCAAAGACATCCCGGCCAACCTGCCCCAGCTGCGCGAGCTCATCCGGTACATGGACCGCGAGACGCCCCAGGTGCTCATCGAGGCCCGGGTCGTCGAGGCCAGCACCAACTACACGCGCAGCATGGGCATCCAGTGGGGCGGCGAGCTCGACGCGACCACGTCCACTGGGTACTCGACCGGCCTGTTCTTCCCCAACGGCGTGGGGATGAGCGGCGGCATCTCGTCCAACGTGGCGGCGGCCAACCGGACCGTCTTCTACCAGCCGGGCCAAGACACCCTGCTGGTCGACCTCGGCGCCGAGGCGACCAGCTCGTCGGTGGCGTTCAGCCTCGGGTCGATCCCCGGCGTCATCGACCTCGACGCGCGCCTCAGCGCCCTCGAGCAGGACGGCTGGGGCAAGGTCATCTCGCAGCCGCGCATCACCACGCTGGACAACAAGCCGGCGACGGTCGCCCAGGGCCAGCGGGTGCCCTTCCTCAGCACCTCGGCGGGCGGCACGGCGGTGCAGTTCATCAACGCGGTGCTCAGCCTGACGGTCACGCCGCACATCACCCAAGACAACAAGATCTTCATGCGCATGAAGATCGAGAACAACCGCGCCGACTTCTCGCGCCTGGTCCAGGGTCAGCCCGCCATCCAGATCAAAGAGATCGAGACCGAGCTGCT
>JBJONS010000455.1:0-8825 GCA_046051725.1 Pseudomonadota bacterium
CGGGGCGGCAGAGGGCGGGGCGGCGGCGGGCGGGCGGCCCGACACTGGCGCGGGCGCCGGCGGTGCCTCGACCGCCGCGGCGGGCGGCAGGGGACCCACCGGAGCGAGCGGAGCCGCCGGAACCACCGGAGCGAGCGGAGCCGCCGGAACCACCGGAATCACCGGAATCACCGAAGCGAGCGGAGCCACCGGAACCACCGGAGGCGCCGGAACCACCGGAGCGAGCGGGATCAGGGGCGCGGCCGCCGGCGGAGCAGCCGGCAGCGGCACCGGGTCGTGCACGGGGCCGGGCTCGTCGGCGAAAGCGTCGAAGGCGAAGGTGCGCCGCTCGCCGTCGGGGCCCTCGGCGGGGTCCTCGGCGCCCTCGCGCTCAGGCCCCGCGAGGCGCTCGAGCGCCGCGCCCTCGCCGTCGAGGAGCGCGAGATCCTGCGCGGCGAGCGCGAACATCGGGCCGACGAAGCGCCGGGTGTCGTCGGCGATGGTGTTGAAGGAGTAGCCGGCCATCAGGCCGCGCAGGTCCTCGCGGAGGACAAAGGCGCGGTGGTATCGGTAGCGCGGGTTGCGGGCCAGCGCGCGGGCCAGGACCTTGTCGAGGCCCGGCAGGGTCTGGCGCAGCTGCTCGAGCTTGTCGCCCACCTCGGCCCGGCGGATGTTGTGGATGGTCTGCAGGCTGCTCGCGCCGCGGAACAGCGCCTCACCCGTGGCCATCTCGTAGAGCAGCGAGCCCAGCGCGAAGATGTCGCTGGCCGGGCTCAGCTCTTCGTCGGGCACGGTCTGCTCGGGGCTCAGGTACTCGAGCCGCAGGCCGCCGGCGGCCGCGCCGCCGTAGGGCAGGGTCGAGGGTGAGCGCACGAGGCCGTAGTTGCCGAGCACCACCTTGCCCTCGCGGGTGATGACCACCGCGGCGGGGCAGAGCGCGAGGTGCAGCACGTGGTGCTGGCCGCTGGCGGCGGCGGGGCGGCCGTGCATGGCCTCAAGCGCGTTGCAGATGAGCGTGGCGAGGTTGAGGAAGACGTTGGGCGGCAGGCCGCGCCCGCTGCCCTGGGACCAGCGCAGCACCCGCTCGAGATCAACGCCCTCGACGTAGCTCTCGACGATGAAGCGCTCGGCGCCGTCGCTGACCCACTCGTGGACTTGGGCGAGGAAGGGGTGGCGCACGCCGCAGAGGTCGCGGACCCGGGCCTCGGTCGCCTCGAGGCGGCCGGCCTCGCGCAGCACCACCGGCAACACCCGGCGCACCACCACTTGCTCTTCGCCGCGCTGGTCGAGCCGCCCGAGGTAGCTCTCGGCCACGCCGCTCGCGCCGAGGCGCCGCAGCAGCGTGAAGGGTCCGACCGTGCGGGGGAGCAGGAGCATGCGGGTTCCGGGGGCGGCGCCGCGGCCGGGCGGGGAGGGCCGCGGGCAGCGGCGGCGGGCCGGGGCGCGGGTGGAAGGGGGCGCGCCGCCCGAGCATATTCCGGCCCGGCCCGGTCGGTGCGCGCCGGTTATGACCTCGTGGAGGCCGCATGACGCACGACCAGCTCCCCCCGCGACCTGAGTCCGTCGTCCCAGGTCGGGCCGTGCTCCCCCCTGCACAGCGGGTCAACGCCGGGGGCAGCCCCTCGGCTCCACGGGTGAGCGGGCGCGGCCGTGTCGGCGCTCCCCTCGGTGCCCAGCCGCTCCGCGCGGCGGCGCTGGGCCTGCTGCTGGGCGGCTGTGTCAAGCAGGTCGAGGTCGTCGGGCTGATCGACGCGAGCGCTCCGGCGCCGGTGCTGGTCGACACCGAGGGGCGCCGCCACCGGCTCGGGGTCGACGCGGGCACCGACGAGGCGCAGCTGCAGCAGCTCGCGGGCTGCGGCGTCTTGGTTGAGGGCTACGCGCGGGGGCGCCGGCTCGAGGTCGACCGCTACCGGGTGATGGACGCCGGCGATGGTTCGGCGCCCTTCGTCGGCGCGCTGCAGCTCGACCGCGGCGCGTTGGTGCTGCACGACCGCCAGGGGGCGGGCCGGCTGCGCGTGCTCGCCGCCGAGGGTGGGCCGCCGCTCTCCGAGCTCCACGCGCTCGTCGGTCAGGACGTTGTTCTGATCGGCTTTGTCGCCTCGGCCCAAGCGGTGGTTGCGATGCGCTGGCGGGGCCTCGGCCCCGAGCTGCCGCCCGCCCCGCGCTGAGCCGCGCCGGGGACCGCCAGCGCCGGAACAAGTGAGGCCGCGCCCAACCGCGCGGGAGCGCCGCCCTCCGGGAGACCCCCATTGCCTCGGCGCCCCCCCCTGTGCTAGCGTCCCCACCCTGGGCGGGGACGGGATGAACCGACGGTATTGTTTTTCTTGTGGAGCGGCGCTCCCCCGTGAGGCGGGGCCGGCGGGCACTGCCTGGCGGCCGGCCGCGCTGTGCTCCCGCTGCGCCCAGAGCGGGCCCCAGATCGCCGTCGAGCGCGTGCGGTACGAGGTGCGCGGGCCCGAGGGCGCGGTCCGCGGCCCGCTGTCGCTCGACGCGGTCGTCGATCAGCTCCAGCGCAAAGTGCTGACCCCGGGCAGCCGGGTGGCGCGGGTCGGCGCCGCCCACGTGCAGCCCTACGCCCTGCCCGAGCTGGCCAACCACTTCATCCCCGGCACGCGCCAGCAGCAGGCGCTCGACCAGGGCCGGGCGGCTGAGACCTCGGCGCGGCGCAGCGGCGCGCTGCGGCGCGGCGGTCGGGCGGCGGCGGTCGGCCTCGCGGCCTCGGCGGCCCTCGGGCTCGCCGCTTGGGGCTGGATGAACGATGTGTTCGTGGTCCCCGAGTCGGCGACCGAGGCGGTGACCGCGCAGGCGACCGCGCTGCTGTCGACCGCCCAAGAGAAGGTCGAGCTGGCTTTCGGGGACCCGACGTCCCGGGTCAGCCCGCGCGCGGTGCCGGGTGAGGCGCTGCTCGCCCAGCTCCAGGTCGCCTGGCCCAGCCCCCAGGGCCACGGCGTCTTGCACCTCGCCGAGGCCCGCGTCTTGATGTGGCAAGGCACCACCTCCGCGATGGGCCAGGCCCGCGTGCGCCTCGAGCAGGCCGCGGTGCTGTCCCCCGAGGACGGCGAGGTCTGGGCCGCGCTGGCCGAGGTCTACGCGACCCTCTCCGAGCGCGAGGTCGAGCTCGCTCCGCGCGCCGCTGAGGCCGCGGACCGCGCTGACGCGCTGATCGACGGCCCCAGCGTGCTCCGCGCGCAGGCGGCCGTCGCGATGGCCGCCGGTGACCGCTCCCGCGCCGCCGACATCGCGACCCCCTGCGGCGATCCGCCGGGCGCGGCCGTGGATCTGAGCAAGGGCGTCGACCCGACCTGCGCCTACTTTGTCGCCGCGGCGCTGGGCCGGGATCGCGAGCTCGCGGCGCTCGCGCGGGCCTACCCCGACAACTTCCGCATCCAGCTCGCCCGGGCCGAGTCCGAGCTCCACGCCGGTCGCCCGCTCGACGCCGCCGAGCTGGCCGGCAAGCTCGCCCGCGCCCACCCCAAAGAGAGCGCGCCCTGGGGTGTCTTGCTCGACGCGCACGTCGCGGTCGGCGCCTGGGGGGACGCCCGCCAGGCCGGAGAGCGGCTGCGGGCGCTGTCGCCGCGCGACCTGCGCCGGCGCGTGCTGCTCGCCAATGTCTTGCTCAAGGCCGAGGGTGAGGCCCAGTCGGCGCTGGCAGAGATCGACGAGATCATCAAGCTGGACGCCTTTGCCGCCTATCCTGAGCGCACCCAGGTCCTGGCCGACGCCGCGGCGGCCGCAGGGGCGCTCGGGCGACACGAGCAGGCGCTCGGCTACGCCGACAAGGCCCTGGCGATCAGCGGCGCGCACCCCGCGGCGACCCTGCACAAGGCGATCGCGCTGGCCCAGCTGGGCAAGCACGCCGACGCCGAGCTGGTGCTGCGGGGCGCCGATCTCACAGGTTTGTCCAGCGGCGACAGCGGGCGCTTCCACGTCGGCGCGGCGGTCCTGCACCTGCGCGGCGGCCGCGAGCGCCTCGCCGAGACCGAGCTGACCCAGGCGATCGAGGCCGATCCGTCGGCGGCGCACGCCCGGCTGGTCAAGGCCTGGGCCCGCGCGGTGCTCAAGGACGGTGAGGGCGCGCTCCGGCACATCGAAGAGGCGGGCTTCCTCGATCTGAGCGCCGACCGGGTGCGCAGCCCGCTGCGGGCGGTGTGGCTGCCGCGCCTCGACTACAGCGAGCTGCTGCGGGCCCTCGACGCTGAGCTGGGCGCAGACCTGCGCTACGACAAGCGCCTCGCGGGCGCCCGCGGCATCGTCGCCGCGGTCAACGGGCAGGCCGAGGCCCGGGGCCTGCTCGAGAAGGGCGCCGGCGCGGGCGTCGACGGCGCGTGGAGCCGGGCGGCCCTCGCGCAGGTCTACCTCGAGCGCGGCATGGCCGGCCCCGCCCGCAGCACGGCCGCGGCGATCAAGCACCGGGGCGGCGATCCCGCCATCGGGCTCGGCGTGCAGGCCCGCGCCGCGAGCCAGCTCAAGGACCCCGCCGAGGCGCGCAGCCTGTTCGCCCAGGCCCTTGATCGCGACCCGCAGCTCGCCGTCCTGCACCGCTGGCGGGGCGAGCACCTCGCCGCCGCGGGCGAGAAGGCTGACGGCGTGCGCGAGCTCAAAGAGGCGCTGCGCCTCGCGCCCGACGACATGGCAGCCCAGCGCGCCCTGGTGGAGCTGGAGCGGGCGCGCTAGGCGCCGGGTCCGGTCCGTGCGCCGCCGAGGGGAGGGGAGCTGTGTCAGAACCCGCCCCCTCGACCCGACCCGCGACCGGGTCAGGCCCGCCGCTGCCGGCGCCCGGCCACACGGTCGACAGCCCCGCGCCGGGGCTCTGGGTCCACCAGCCGTCCCGCGGCTACCGCTACGCGATGGATCCGCTGCTGCTCGTCGGCTTCGTCGTCGAGGGCACCGCCCTTGGCGCCGAGCGGCGCTTCGTCGAGCTCGGCACCGGCGGCGGCGTCGCGGCCTTGCTGCTGGCCCGGCAGGGCTGGGTGGGTGAGGGGATTGACGTGCAGCAGGCTCCTCTCGACCTCGCCCAGCGCAGCGCCGACGACAGCGGCCTCAGCGCCCAGCTCCGCTTCACCTGCGCCGACGGCCGGGCCTGGGCTGCGGGCCGCGCGGGACGGGCGCCTGTCGCGCTGTGCAACCCGCCCTACTGGCCCGCCCGGAGCGGACCGCTGCCCGCCGATCCGGGGGTCGCGGCCTCGCGCTTTGCGCTGCACGGCGATCTCGACGCGCTGATCCCCGCGCTGGCGGCGATGGGCGAGCGGGTCGCGCTGGTGCTGCCGCTGGGCCGGGTGGGCGAGGCCGCCCGCGTGCTCGCCGCCGCGGGCCGGCCGGTCGCCCGCCGGCTCGACCTGCTGCCGCGCCTCGCCCTGGTGGAGGGGCGTGCTGCTGGTGCGCCCAGCTCCCCGCGGGAGGAGGCGCCGCTCCGGGTGGACGGCGACCATAGCCCGCGGGTCCGCGCGCTCTATGCCGCGGCAGGCGCGAGCCTCCCCCTGGGTGCGGCATGAGCGGCGGGGTCAAGGTCCCGGTGCGCCGGGGCGGGCGGGATCCAGGCTTGCCGCTGCCGGGCGATGACGCGGCGGTCGAGCAGCTCGGCGGCGCGCTCTTTGATCGCCTGACCGCGGCCGTCGCCCGCGGCCGGGCCGGGCCCGCCGTCCTGGCCTTCTTCGAGGATGGTGTGCAGCAGGTTGATCTGGGGCCGGCCATCGAGCGGGGCGCGCTGGTGGTGCAGCAGCTGATCGCCGCCACCTCCGGCCAGCCCGGCTGCCTCGGGGTCGCGCAGCTCGCCGTGCTGCACGCGTCCCGCCCCGACCGGCCGAGCCAGTCCTTCGCCACGGTCTTCATCGAGCTGCCCGACAACCGGTGGTGGATGCGCTGGGCGCCTGCCGCGGCCGGCGGAGGCCCGCCCGTCGCCCCCCGGACCCGCGCGGCGGCCGAGGGCTGGCCCAAGCCCAACGGCCTCGGCGGCTGGTTCAGCCTCGCGCGCCGCGCCGGCCTGCGCCTGCAGCTCGAAGCCCCCGGCGCCCAGGCGGGCCTGCACCTCGTGCATTGAGCCGCGCGCGGCGGGCCGCTGCGCTGCGCGTCGGGCGGGCCGCTCCCCCGCGCCCCGGTCGGCCCGCACGGTTAGCCCGGCGGGCTGCCCGCCTCCCCGGCCCCTCCACCTTGGAGCCCGCATGACGCCCCTGCGAACCATCGGCCTCGTCCTCGCGCTGATCGTCGTCGGTCTTCTTGCGCTGTTCTTCGTCCAGAACAGCGCCCGCACCGTCGATCTCAGCTACGATCTGCACCTCTGGGCCTGGCACTTCAAGCAGCCGCAGCCGGTGGTGCTGTTGCTCGCCGGGGCGTTTGGCGGCGGACTGCTGTCGGGCTTGGTCCTGCCGCCGCTCTTCCGGCTGCGGCGCAGCGGCGGCGCCTCCACCTTGGGGGCCACCGGCCGCGGGGATGATGCCTGGGCATGATCACTCCGCTCATCGCGATCGTGGTGGGGTTCGTCCTCGGCTGCAGCGGCGAGGCCCCCGCGCCGCCCGCCTCCAAAGAGGCCACCCCAACGCTCCAGGTCGACCCGTCCGACACGCCAGGGTCGGTCATTATCCCCACCGGTCAGGTGGTGGCCTCCCCGGTGCAGGGCACCGCGGTCAGCCTCGAGGCCCTGACCGGCGCCCTGCCCGAGCTCAGCGCGCTGGCCCCGGCCGACCGGGATCTGCTCCTGCACGTCCTCAACGTCGTGCCGGCCCCCTGCGAGGCCTGCGAGGGCACCTCGTTGGCCCGCTGCGCGCTGAGCATGCCGAGCGCCTGCGAGCGCCTCCCGGGCCTGGTGCAGCGCAGCCTGCGCCTCGCCGGCCAGGGCGTGACCAAAGACCGCCTCGAAGCCGCGGTCAGCTACCCCGACGTGTGGGTGAAGATCCCCGAGCAGGGCCGGCCGGTCGATCCGCCGACGCCCGGCCTGACCCGGCTCGAGGTCTGGATCGATCCGAGCGGCCCGATGTTGGGCGCCACCGTCAGCACCATCGACCAGCTCGACCTGAGCACCGCGGGCCTGGTCTTCCGGCTGCTGCCCGAGGCCGATGACGCCCTCGCCGATGACGTCGCGCGCGCCACCATCGCGATGGAGGCCCAAGGCAAGCTCGAGGCCTTCCTGCGCGCCGTGCTCGCGTGGAAAGAGCAGCGCCGGACCCTGCCCGGCGCCAGCGCCGAGCTGAGCACCGAGGGGCTGGCCGAGGTCATCGTCAACGTGCCCGGCGTCGATCTCGCCCGCCTGGAGCGTGACCGGGCCGCCCCGGCCACCGCCGCCCGCATCGCCGAAGATCGCGCCCTCGCCGCGCAGATCGGGGTTCGCTCCCTGCCGACCGTCTTCGTGAACGGCTACCGCCTGCGCGGGGCCCAGTCGGCCCTGGCCGTCCAGCGCTTGCTCACGCTCGAGCTGCTCGACCACCCCGCCGCGTTGAACAACCCGACCGCTCCGCCCCCCACCGTCCCCAAGGCTCCCTGATGTCCGTCGCCAACCCGGGGCGCCGCGCGGCCCTGCTCGTCCTCGTGAACGTCGAGGAGGGGGGGCACGCGGAGGACCTGCTCGCCGACCTCGCCCCCACCGAGGTCCGCGACCGCGGCCTCGCCTGGCACCTCGCGCTGGGCGTGCTCCGCCGGCAAGGGGCGCTGGACGCGGTGCTGCAGCCGCTCCTCCGCCAGTCGATCGCCCAGCTCGATCCCCAGGTCCGCGCGGCCCTCCGCATGGGCGTCTACGAGCTGCACCACGCCCGCACCCCGACCTACGCGGTGGTGAGCGAGGCGGTCGAGGCCGCCCGGGCGGTGGGCGCCGGCCGGGCCAGCGGCCTGGTCAACGCCGTGCTGCGCCGCGCCGCGACCATCCCGCTCTCCGATGATCCCGGCCTCGATCTGCCGGAGTGGCTGAGCCGCCGGTTCGCGCCCTGGGGCGCTTGGCTGCAGACGCTCCGCGAGCCCCCGCCGCTGTGCGGGGTGAGCCGGGACCCAGAGGCGCCGCCGCCCCCGGGCAGCGTCGGGCCCGCGAAGGCCGACGGAGAGGTCATCCCCGGCGCCTTTGTCGCCGCGCCCCACGAGGGCCCGGTGGCGGATCGGCCCGGCTTCGCCGAGGGCCTGTGGTGGGTGATGGACCCCGCCGCGGTCAAGGTCGCCGATCTGGCCTGGCAGGCCGCCGGCGGGGTGGCCGCGCCCAAAGTGCTCGACGCCTGCGCGGCGCCGGGCGGCAAGAGCCTGCGCCTCGCCAGCCGCGGGGCCCAGGTGACCGCCGCCGATCTCGTGCCCGCCCGCCTCGCCCGGGTGCGGGAGGGGGCCCGTCGAACGCATCTCTCGCTCGAGGTCGTCGCGCACGACTGGCTGCTGGGCCCGGCCCCGCTGCCGCGCGACTTTGACGTGGTGCTCGTCGACGCGCCCTGCACTGGGCTCGGCACCATCCGCCGTCACCCCGAGATCCGGTGGCGGCGCCTGTCGAGCGACCCGCTGGCGATGTCGCTCCGTCAGGTGCCGATCCTCGAGAGCGCCGCGCAGCACGTCAAGCCCGGCGGCGCGCTCGTGTACGCGGTCTGCAGCCCGATGCCCGAAGAGGGCCCCGCGGTGGTCAAGCAGCTCGCCGGTTGGACCGTCGAGTCGAGCTGGGCCAGCGCCCCGCCGAAGGACGATGAGGACGCCTTTCAGGCCTTCGTGCTCCGGCGGACCGGGGGCTGAGCGCCCGCGTCGCTGGGGCCGGCCTCCTCCACCGGCGCCCGCTGGGCCAGCCGAGGTGAGATCGACGTCCAGCGCGGTGATCACGTTCGTTGCGCGGCGGTGGGACGGCATGCGCCGCCCGGTGCGCGGGGATAGCCGCGGGGGTCCGCTGCCCGCGCGGT
>JBJONS010000456.1:0-4979 GCA_046051725.1 Pseudomonadota bacterium
CGCGGCGCATCGCCGCGCGAAGCCCGCGCGCGGGCCCCCCTTGGCGCGGGATGCAAGGGGCCGCGCAGGCCCCTTGCCCCTGGGGGTCTGGGGGCGGGGCCCGCCCCCAGCGTGAACACCAAGATGGAGCTCGACCGCGCGACCAAGCCGAAGGTCATCGAGGCCCGGGCCCATGCCGCGCCGGCACGGCCGCACCACCGAGCCCCACCGGGCCTCACCGGCACAGCCGAATCAAGGCGCCCCGACCGGCGCGCCGGCAGCGCCACAGCAACGCGCCCCAATCGGCGAGACCAACGTGCCAGCGCAGCTTCCAAAGGCCAACGGCCCCACGTGCAGCGCATCCCCGCGGGTCGCGCTGTTCCACGGGGCCTGCGCCCCACTGCGACCCAAGGCGCGGCGCGCGCGAACACGCCGTTCAGCGCAGCGCTTTGGACGACCGCGCAGAGGCCTGGGCCGCCCTCGCCGCGGCCCGGTGCGCGGCGCCGGCCGAGGCGCCCGCGCAGCGCCCCCCGGCTGGCGCAGAGAGGGTCCTCGCCGGGGGTCCGGCCCCTGGACAGACACAGCCCACCCCGACCTGTCGAAAACGACGCACTTGACGTCATCACACGCATCGCCGCCGGCGATCAACGCGGGCCGCCGCGCGCGCCCGGCGCAGGCCCCGTCGATCGGCCAGGGCACGATGGCCCCGGGGCGCGCGGCGCTCGAAATTCCTTGCCTTGTCAAGGGCGGCGCTCCTTGGTATGTTCCACGGACCGAGGGGTGCCGGGCGCCGCCGTGCCCGACCCGCCCCTCCCCCGTCGGGCGCCGCGCCCGGCGCGACGACAGGCCCGCGAACGGTCCGCCTCTGGCTGCTTGGCCCCCTCCTCCCTGGCCCGCGGCCCGGACGCCTCCCACCGGCGCCGGCCCCCGACCAGCCCCGCCGCTCCTCCCCCCGCCCGCTCTCCCGCTCTCCGCCCGCCCCCCGCCGCAGGCTCCCCGCCCGCGGTCCCGCCTCCCGCCCCCGCCGGCACCCCCCGCCGGCCCCGAGCCTCGCCCGTGCACTCGCCCGACCGCGCGCCCCTGATCGACGGCGAAGCCAGGATCTCCCTGGCACGTCGCGCCTTGCGCGTGCTCGTCGCTGGCGTCGTGGGCGGCGCGCTGACCAGCGCCGCGGGCATCCTGGGGCACGAGCTGATGACCGGCGAGCTGTGGCGGGTGACCGAGGTCACCTTCGCCGGGCAGGTCAACGCCAGCGAGCCGGCCCTGCGCCACCTCGCCGACGTGCGGGTCGGCACGCACCTCTTTGAGCTCGACCTGCATGGCGTCGTGCGCGAGGTCGAGCGGCACCCCTGGGTGCGCCGGGCCGAGGCCCGCCGCGTGCTGCCGTCGACCATCGAGATCATCGTCGAAGAGCACGCTCCGGTGATGCTCATCGCGCTCGACCAGCTCTGGTACGTCGACGCCGACGGCGTGCCGTTCAAGCTCGCCACCACCGAAGACCTCGACTACCCCGTGCTCACCGGCATCGCGCCGGCGCTGGCCGAGCAGCACCCCCAGCTCGCCGCCGGCGTGGTCCAGGGCGCCCTGCGCGTGCTCGAGGCCTGCGACGGGCACCCCCAGGTCGCCGCCGCCCTGGCCAGCGAGGTCCACTTCGACCCGCACCACGGCTACACGCTGGTCCTGCGCAACGGCAGCCAGCTGCTCATCGGCTTTGGCGAGCCCGCCAAGGCGCTGCGGCGGCTCAACCGCCTGCTCGCGTCCGGGCTCGACCTCAACGTCCCGCACCGGGTCGATCTCGACGCTCCCCGCATCGCGCTCGTGAGCCCGCTGGTCGACCCCAGCGTGCCCATCCCGCCCCCGCCCCCGCCTCCCCTTGACCTGCCGCCCTCTCCCGCTCCGGAGCAGCCATGAGCCGCAACAGCTACCCGCCCCCCCGCACCAGCGCCCCGACCTCCGCCAGCGCGGTGCATGGCCGCACCCCGAGCGCCTCGACCCCGCCCCGCAAAGAGCCCCCCACCGGCGGCAGCGGGCGCATCCACTACGACCTGGTCCAAGACGAGATGCAGAAGGCCACCATCCGGGTGATCGGCGTCGGCGGCGGCGGCGGCAACGCGGTGAACAACATGATCGAGTCCGGCATGACCGGGGTCGACTTCATCGCCGTGAACACCGACGCGCAGGACCTTGAGCGCAGCCTCGCCCCCCGCCGCTTCCAGCTCGGCGGCGCCCTGACCAAGGGCCTCGGCGCGGGCGCGAACCCCGAGATCGGCCGCGAGGCCGCGCTCGAAGACCGCGACCGCCTCGCCGAGCTGGTCGCGGGCTCCGACATGGTGTTCATCACCGCCGGCATGGGCGGCGGCACCGGCACCGGCGCCGCGCCGATCATCGCCCAGGTCGCCAAAGAGGTCGGCGCGCTGACCGTGGCGGTCGTGACCCGGCCCTTCGCCTTCGAGGGCAAGCGCCGCCGCAAGCAGGCCGACGAGGGCATCGAGGCCCTGCGCCAGGTGGTCGACACGCTGATCACCATCCCGAACCAGCGCCTCATCAGCATGGCCACCGAGCGCACCACGATGAAAGAGGCCTACGGCATGGCCGATCAGGTGCTCTACCAGGCCTGCAAGGGCGTGAGCGACCTCATCAACGGCAGCGGCATGATGAACGTCGACTTTGCCGACGTGCGCACCATCATGAACAACAAGGGCATGGCGCTGATGGGCGTGGGCGTCAGCCGCGGCGAGCACCGCACGGTCGAGGCCGCCCAGCGCGCCATCTCGAGCCCGCTGCTCGACGAGGTCAGCATCTCGGGCGCGACCTCGGTGCTGATCAACATCACCGGCAGCAGCCAGCTGACGGTCTTCGAGATCAACGACGCTGCAACCATGATCCAAGAAGAGGCGCACGAAGAGGCCAACGTCATCTTCGGGTGGGTCATCGACGAGAGCATGGGCGACGAGGCCCGGGTCACCGTCATCGCCACCGGCTTTGACGAGGCCTGGATGCAGTCGACCCCCGACGTCGAGAGCCGCGTGCGCAAGGTCGTCAACGAGAGCGGCCGCCCCGCCGGCCGCGCCCCGAACCAGAGCTACGGCGGCCGCGGCATGGCGTCGGGCCTGAGCACCGACGACTACGACATCCCGACCTTCTTCAAGAACGTCGACTGAGACGTCGTCCTCATCGCTCCCGCCGCGCGCGGGGGCAGCGCGCATCCAGCGCCGCCGGAGCCCCCGGCGGCGCTTGGCGTTGGGGAGCAGGCGCGCCCGCGGGGCGGACAGATCCGCAGTTCGGACTTGCCACTGAGTGCCAACATCGGGATAATCCCGGGGTGCTCCGCTTGGCCCCGCCCACCCTTCGGGCAGCCCCTCGATCCCGCCCCCATCGTCACCACTCCCTGAGGGCTCGATGTCGCGCTCGAACTACAACGTTCTGAACTACCAGTCGAGCTCCAGCGGCTACACCAGCTCCGGCGGCTACCAGCCCAAGGGCGGGGGCTACGCGCCGACGACCCGCGGCGGTGGGCACGGGCTGCAGAACTCTGCCTTCGACAAGTACACCATGGCCTCGAGCGAGGGGTACGAAGACGACACGGGGAACGGGTCTGGCCTGGGCTCTGGGCCCAGCGAGAACAGCGACCAGATCATCTCCAACAACACCAATGACGAGATCATCTCGAACAACAACGAGATCGTCGAGAGCTCATCGAGCGACAGCGGGTCGGGCCTCGACCAGATCGAGTCGAACCTGTTGAAATACGGGCAGGTCAACGGCGGCTCGAACAGCAAAGACTACTTCGAGCAGAGCACCACCGGCGACTCCAGCCGCTACACGGCGAGCAACTACACGGCCACCAACTACAAGTCGAAGGGCTACGGCCCCTCCGATGGCCTCTTCTCCAACAAGAAGAAGAAGAAGAAGACCGACGAGCAGGTCCAGCCCCAGCAGGTCGAGCAGCCCCAGCAGGTCGAGCAGCCCCAGCAGGTCGAGCAGCAGCCCGAGCCGCAGGTCATCCCCTCGCGCAAGCTGCGCAAAGAGCGGCAGCGCGAGAAGTGGCACAACGACGTGCGCAAGAACACGACGCTGCCGACCATCCCGCTGCTGCCCCAGTACCGCGGCGAGCAGACCAACGCGCAGACCGGCGGGCTGGGCATGAAGCTGAACGGCAAAGACATCACCGGCACCCACTACGCGCACTCCGGCGACGAGTACAACACCGACATCGTGGACGGCAGGCTGCACCGCGGCGGCAAGAAGGTCGACTCGACCCACAACAAGGTGGTCTACATGAAAGACCACGCGGGCCGGTCCAACTACGCGATGGACGGCGCAGGCAGCTTTTACAGCTCGGGCGTCATGGAAGAGACCGACAAGTACGCCGGCGAGACCACGGGCAAGCGCCACAACCACTCGTCGCTGGTCGGCGGCGGGGACGTCACCGCGGCCGGCACCATGGTGGTCAAGGACGGCAAGGTCGACCTGCTGGCCGACGACAGCGGCCACTACCAGCCCAACATGACCCAGACCTTCGAGGCGGTGAAGCACCTGCGCGACCAGAAGGTGATGGGCGGCAAGTCCAAGGTCGAGCTGACCGGCAAGAACTTCCGCGAGAACGCCTTCACCAGCTCAGTCGACGAGTTCATGCGCTACGAGGACGTCGTCCACCAGTCTCGCCAAAAGGCCGTCGAGACCGGGAGGACGTCCCACCTCAACCGGCCCGAGCAGCTGCTGCGCAAAGAGCTCGGCGCGCGGCGCGGCCTCGAAGCAGAGCTCGGCTCTGGCAAATTCCAGCGCAAGATGGAGAGCTCGGGCTCCAAGCGCAAGAAGGCGGTCAAGAGCCTCGAGGAGGGCCTGGAGAGCAAGCGCGCCAGCCAGCTCAAAGACATGTGGGCCCAAACCAACCCGCAGCAGCAGACCCTGACCGAGCAGGACCTCAACGAGACCGCCACCGAGCTGCCCGAGCTGCAGCTCGACCCGAGCGAGCTCCAAGAGCAGCCGCCCGAGATGCT
>JBJONS010000457.1:0-4307 GCA_046051725.1 Pseudomonadota bacterium
CAAACTGCGAGATGAAGCCGGACTTACGGTCCTCGATCGGCAAGGGCGGCGGGCGGGTCGAGCTGGCCGTGGCCGACGCGCTGGGGGCCCCGCCCGCGGGGGGCGAAGCCGCGCCCGAAGCCCCGGCCCCGCCGCCGATGAGCGAGCCGACGCCCTTCGCCGCGCTGACCGCGGGGGCGGCCTCTGCCTGGGTCGAGGTGCCGCTGGCCGGGGAGGCCGTCGTGGGGGAGGCCGAGGTGAGGTCGTAGGCCACGTTCACGCTCCGCGGGGGCTGCCGGGGCGGCGGAGCCGCAGCGCGGGGACCGCCGGTGGTGCTGGGGTTTTGAGCCGGGCCTTCCATAGGCCGGGCGGGGCGGGCGGGCAAGGGCGCCATCGCGAACGTACGCGGATTGGTCCGCGTGCGCGCCCGTGTGCTCCGGGGATCGACGTACAGCGCGAGGCCGCGGCGGCCCTCTGCCTGAGGACCCCAGAGGGCGGCGCAGCCGGCCGGGCGCAGCCCGGCGGAGGGGGCCCGCCGCGGACCTTGGCCGCGGCGGACCGGCCCCCGAACCCTGTCGGGGGCCGACCCGGAGCGCAGCGGAGGGGCAGGCCCAGCGAACGCACCGACGGAGCTGCTGATCCGCCCTGTCAGCCGCGCCCGACGCCCCGAAGGAGCTGCTGATCCGCCCTGTCGGCCCAGCCCGACGCGCCGACGGAGCTGCTGATCCGCCCCGTCGGCCCAGCCCGACGCGCCGACGGAGCTGCTGATCCGCCCTGTCGGAGCCGGCGGACGCCCCGAAGGAGCTGCTGATCCGCCCCGTCGGCCCAGCCCGACGCCCCGAAGGAGCTGCTGATCCGCCCTGTCGGCCCAGCCCGACGCGCCGGAGGAGCTGCTGATCCGCCCTGCCGGGCCCGCCCGACGCCCCGGAGGAGCTGCTGATCCGCCCTGTCGGGCCCGCCCGACGCGCCGAAGGAGCTGCTGATCCGCCCTGTCAGCCGCGCCCGACGCCCCGCCTCAGCCCGCCGCCCAGCCCAGCAGCGCCGAGAGCGCCCCGGCCTCGCCCCGCGCGTCGGTGTCGACGGTGAGATCGGCCTGTGCGTACAGCGGCGCGCGCTCGGCCCACAGCGCGGTCAGCTCGGCGAGCGCCTCGGGGCGCCCCTGCATCGGCCGCATGTCGCCCTGGGCCTGCACCCGCCCGAGGTGGCTGGCCGGGCTCGCCTTGAGCCAGACCGTGCGCGCGCCCTGGCGCAGCCGCGCCCAGGTCTCGGGCGCGGTCACGATGCTGCCCCCGGTCGCGATCACCACCGGACCCGCCTCGTCGAGCAGCTCGACCAGGGCCTGGGCCTCGAGCGCCCGGTAGTGGGCCTCGCCGCGCAGCTCAAAGAGCGCGCCGAGGCGCATGCCCGCCGCCTCTTCGACCCGCCGGTCGAGCTCGACGAAGGGCCAGCCGCGCGCCGCGGCCAGCTCGCGCCCGAGGCTGCTCTTGCCCGCCCCGCGCAGGCCGACCAGCGCGATCTTCTCGCGGCCGCCGGGGCCGAGGCCGGCGAGCAGGGCCTCGAGCGGGGTGCGCAGCGCCGCGCAGACCCCCCAGAGCCGCCCGAGGCTGATGTTGCCCTGCCCCGCCTCGAGCGCGACCAAGAAGCGCACCGAGACGCCGGCCCGCTGGGCCAGCGCCGCCTGGGTCAGCCCCGCCGCCGCCCGCCGCGCCCGCACCCGCGCGCCGACCTCGGCCAGCAACGCGGCCTCGGCCGCCCCCTCTGCGCCCTCGCTCATCGGCCCCCCTCCCCGCTGATGTGCACTATCCTGCACCTGTCGGGGCGGTCGACCCTGATCGCGCGCAGCGCTGCGCCGATCCGCCCGCCGATCGCCGCCCGCTGGCCGGCGTCGTGGAGGATGCTCGGCCCACCATCCCCCGACCCGCCGCGCGCCCTGGCCCCGGCGGCATCAGCACTATAATGCGTGAACTTTCCATTGCATCGCGGACGGAGCGCAGTATACTGCGAGAGTGACCGCGGGGCGGCGCCGCCAGAGCCCCCGACTTGCCCTGGCCGCCCCCCCGCCCTTGCCCCGTCCCCGCATCGTTGGAGCACCCCATGGCTGAGTACGACTACCCGCCGGTCGACTTTGAGACCCACCCCAGCCGCTACAAGCACTGGGACCTCGCGGTCGAGGGCGACGTGGCGCGCCTGACCATGCACATCAAAGACGACCAGCCCATGTGGCCCGGCAAGTACGAGCTCAAGCTCAACAGCTACGACCTCAGCGTCGACATCGAGCTCAACGACGCGATCAACCGCCTGCGCTGGGAACACCCCCAGGTGCGCGCGGTGGTGCTCAGCGGCGCCTACGACAAGGTCTTCTGTGCCGGCGCCAACATCCGCATGCTCGGCATGGCGCCCCACGCGTTCAAGGTCAACTTCTGCAAGTACACCAACGAGACCCGCGGCATGCTCGAAGAGAGCAGCGCCGCCGGGCAGGTCTACATCGCGGCGCTCAACGGCACGGCGTCGGGCGGCGGCTACGAGCTGGCGCTCGCCTGCGACCAGATCTTGCTCATCGACGACGGCAACGCGGCGGTCAGCCTGCCCGAGGTGCCGCTGCTCGGCGTGCTCCCCGGCACCGGCGGCCTGACCCGCCTGACCGACAAGCGCAAGGTGCGCCGCGACGTGGCCGACGTCTTCTGCACCAAGGCCGAGGGCTTTCGGGCCAAAGACGCCAAGCGCATGCGCCTGATCGACCAGAGCTTCCCCCGCAGCCAGTGGCAGAGCGGCGTGGCGGCCTTCGCCCGGGCCACCGCCGATGCGCAGGTCCAGCGGGCCGGCGCCCCCCTCGCCCTGCCGCCGCTGCAGCGCACGGTGACCGAGCGCGGCTGGCAGTACCCGAGCGTGCAGGTCGAGATCGACGGCCGGGTCGCCAACCTGCGGCTGTTCGGGCCGACCGCGGCGCAGAGCCGCGACGCCCAGACCTGGGCGATGCGCTTCTTCCGCGAGCTCGACGACGCCCTGCTGCGCCTGCGCCTCAACCACCTCGAGGTCGGCCTGATCGTCATCCGCAGCCAGGGCGACGCCGCCGCGGTGCTGGCGGCCGACGCCTGGGTCGACGCGGGCATCGCCGCGGGGGCCGACTTCTACTTCGCCGAGCTGCGCCGCCTGCAGGCCCGGGTGCTGCGCAAGCTCGACAACATGGCCAAGTCGGTCTTCACCCTGGTCGAGGCCGGCCACTGCTTCGTGGGCACGCTGACCGAGGTCGTCTTCGCCAGCGACCGCGCGTACATGTTCCAAGATGACGACGGCGAGAACGCCCTGCAGCTCAGCGCGCTCAACTTCGGCGCCTACCCGATGGCCAACGACCAGACCCGGGTGGGCGCGCGCTTCCCCGGCGAGCCGGCCCACGTCGAGGCGCTGCGCGCCAAGGTCGGCGCGACCATCGACGCCGAGCAGGCGATGGAGCTCGGCCTCGTCACCGCCAGCCTCGACGAGATCGACTACGACGACGAGGTGCGCATCGCGATCGAAGAGCGCAGCAGCCTCAGCCCTGACGCGCTGACCGGCATGGAGCAGAACCTGCGCTTCGGCGGCGGCGAGACCACCGAGACCAAGATCTACGGGCGACTGACCGCCTGGCAGAACTGGATCTTCCAGCGCCCCAACGCGGTCGGCGACCGGGGCGCGCTCAGCTTGTACGGCCACCCCGAGCGACCCGTCTTCGACTACCGGAGGACCTGAGATGTCGATCAACTACGACGAGCGCATCCCGAACAACGTCGACCTGTCCAGCGACAAGCGCCTGCAGAAGGCGCTTGAAAAGTGGCAGCCCGCCTTCCTTGACTGGTGGCAGGCCGTCGGCCCCCAGGTTTTTAAGACCGACGAGGTCTATCTGCGCACCGCCATCTCGACCGACCCGGGCGGCTGGTCACAGTTCGGCCACGTGCGCATGCCCGACTACCGGTGGGGCATCTTCCTGGCCTCGCCCGAAGAGAACCGGGTGATCCCCGGCGGTGACCACGCCGGCAAGCCGGTGTGGCAAGAGGTGCCCGGCGAGCACCGCAACGCGCTCAAGCGCATCATCGTGGTCCAGGCCGACACCGAGCCGGCCAGCGTCGAGCAGCAGGCCTACCTCGCCTCGACCGCGCCGAGCCTCTATGACTGCCGCAACCTGTTCCAGGTCAACGTCGAAGAGGGCCGCCACCTCTGGGCGATGGTCTATCTGCTGCACGCGCACTTCGGCCGCGACGGCCGCGAAGAGGCCGACGCGCTGCTGCAGCGCCGCAGCGGCAACGCCGACAGCCCGCGCATCCTCGACGCGTTCAACCAGCCCTGCACCGACT
>JBJONS010000458.1:0-5209 GCA_046051725.1 Pseudomonadota bacterium
CCAGCCGCTCGGGTCGACCCAGGCGACCCGGTCGTGATCGGGCAGGCCGAGCAAGGTCTGGTCGCGGGCGGCGAGCACCGGGTGCAGGCCAAGCCCGGGCAGATAGGCGGGGTCATCGGGGTCAAGCTGTCGACGGATTGGGTTGGGCCAAGGCATCGGATCGCTGGCCGCGATCACCCGGGCGGTCAGCAGGGCGCGGCTCACCTCGGCGGCCCCTCCGGGCAGCAGCTCGGGCGCGGGCAGGCGGCCGGCCATCGCGGTCAGCGCCCGCGCGCAGCTCGCGGTGTCCTCGACCCCCCCGCCGGTGAGGGTGCGCAGCAGCCGCCGGAGCGGTGGCCTCACCCGGCCACCTCGGCCGGGGCCCGCGCCGCCTCGGTCTGCCAGCGCCGCGACAGCTCGACCTCGGCGGTGTAGGCGGCGATCTCGGCGGCGGTGCGCGCCTCATCCCAGCCGAGCAGCTCGGCCATGCGGGCGGCCACCGCCGGCGCGGCGCTCAGGCCCTGCAGGTGGTCGCGGAAGAAGACCTGCGTGCGGCGGATCAGCACGTCGCGCAGGGTGGCGGCCAGCTCTTGCTGCACGGCGTGATCGACCTGCGCCACGATCTCGTCGCGGTGCGGGCACAGGCGGGCGGCGAGGCGCTGCTGCTCGGCGGCCCGGGCGGCCACGTCGACGGCGCGGGTGCCATAGGTGCGGACCAGCCCCTTGGCGGTCGCCTCGTCAATCGCGCCCTTGCCGGCGGCGAGCGCGCGCTGCACCAGCACCGCGGGGTCGTCGCTCTCGGGCCAGCCGACCGCCCCGGGCAGCGGCTCGCGGTCGGTGCGCGGCGGCCGCAGCTCGCCGGGCAGTTTTCCAGCCAACATCAGCAGGCTGACGGCTTGGTCGACCACCTCGCCGGCCATGCGCCGGTAGGTGGTGAGCTTGCCGCCGGCGATGGTGATGAGCATGTCGGGGTCGACGCGGATCTCGTGCTCGCGGCTGACCTTGCTCTCGTTGGCCGCCGCCTCGGCGCCGATGAGCGGGCGCACGCCGGCCCAGGTCGCGATGACGTCCCCCTCGGTCAGGGCCGCGCTCGGGAAGTAGAAGTTCGCCGCGGCGATGAGGTAGCGCACGTCATCCCGGTCGGCGCAGACCTGGGTGGGGTCCCCCTCAAAATCGGTGTCGGTCGTGCCGATGTAGGTCTGCTCACCCCAGGGGATGGCGAAGAGCACCCGCCCATCGGTCGGGTGGAAGCAGACCACCGCGTGGTTGACCTTGAGCCGGCTGGCGTTGACCACGATGTGCACGCCCTTGGTCGGGCGCAGGCGGTCGGCGGCGGCCGGCGCGCTGAGCTGGCGGGTCTTGTCGGACCAGGGGCCGGTCGCGTTGATCACGGCGTTGGCGCTGATCTCGCGCTCTTCGCCGCTGAGCTGGTCGCGCACCTTCACGCCGCTGACCCGGCCCTGGTCGTTGTGCAGCAGGCCGGTGACCTTGGTCCAGGTCAGCACGACCGCGCCCTGCGAGACGGCGTCCAGCGCGCTCTCGAGGGTCAGCCGCGCGTCATCGGTCGAGCAGTCCCAGTAGAGCGGCGCGCCCTTGAGGCCGTCTTGGCCGAGCATCGGCTCGACCTCGGCCACGGCCTTGGCGCCGAGGTTCTGGTGGATGCGCGGCGAGCGGAACAGGCTGAGCCCGTCGTAGACCCACATGCCCAGGTTGACGGTGAACACGCTGCGGCGGCTGCGCTTGTAGACCGGGAACAAGAAGCCCATCGGCGCCACGAGGTGGGGCGCGATCTCGGTGAGCACCCGCCGCTCGCTGACCGCCTCGAAGACCAGCGCGAACTCGAGGTTCTCGAGATAGCGCAGGCCGCCGTGCACCAGCTTGCTGCTGCGGCTGCTCGTGCCGCTGGCGAGGTCCTCTTGGTCGACGAGGCAGACCTTGAGGCCGCGCCGGGCGGCGTCGCGGGCCGCGCCGGCGCCGGTGATGCCGCCGCCGATGATGAGGAGGTCGAAGGGGCCGTCAGCGCGGGCGCGCATCTCGTTGGCGGTGGGCACGGGGACTCCGGTGGAGGGCCGGGGTCCGCGCGCCGCCCCGCGGGGGCGAGGGCGGGGCCGCGCTGGGCGGCCAAGGGTCGGGCACCGGCGGGGGAGCGAGGAGCCAGCCTATCGCCCCCGGCCGGCGGCGGCGCGCCCGACCGGTGCGCAGGGGGCACCGCGCAGGAGCCCAGCGGCGCAGCGGCACGGCGCCGGGCTCTGGCCCGAGGGGAGGGGAGCGAGGTCCCCCGAGCCCCGGCCCACCCGGGCGCGCTCCGCCGGTGACGGGGCCGGTGGCGCGGCGGGCAGGGCGGCAGGGGCCCGGCGGTGGCTGGTCAAGCCGCGGCAAAAGCCGGCGGGGCGCGCGGCGCGGGCGGGGCGGCCCGGCGGGGCCGCGGCGCGCTCAGCGGCTGAGCTCGACCGCGCAGGTGAGGCCCGAGCCGAAGAAGTCGGCGAAGTCGGCGCCGAGCAGGTCCGCGCCGTCCCAGCCGAGCTCGGTGAAGCCGGTGCAGTCGACCGCCTCGCTGCCCTCGCCGACGTAGATGGCGCAGACCGCGCTGACCTCGACGGTCTGGGCGCCCTCAGCCTCGGGCTGCTCGACCTCGAGGTTCATGCCGACCTCGGCGTCTTGGCCGTCGAGGCGCAGCCCGAGCACCTCGCCGCTGCCGCTGAAGGACTGCGGGTTGTCCTCGGCGAGCACGAGCCGCATGGTGACGCCGGTCGCGCCCTCGCCGCAGTCCGCCTCGCCGGACCACTCGCCGGCGAGGGTGGCGCCCTCTTTGCCGCGGCAGCCCGAGGACAGCGCGAGGCTGGCGGCGGCCAGCGCGGCGAGGGTCGTGAGGGCCAGGGGAGGGCGGGGCTGGGCGGTGTTCATCGGGGGCTCCGGGGAGGCGGCGGCATCTTAGCGCCAGCGGGGCCCTGTGCACGCCGGGCCCCGGACAGGCCCGCGTGCTAGGGGGCGCCGCCCTGCACCTGGAGCGCGCCGATGTCTGCGGACGACCGCCCTGAGAACGCCCCCTCCATCGACAGCCTCGCCGCGCACGAGGGCCCGCCGCTGCCCGACGCGGGCCCGCTGCGCCTGAGCTGGCGCGGCCGCACCCTGGTCGTCGAGCTCGACCACGGGCGGGCCAACGAGATGGGCTCCGACGCGCTCGCCGGGTGGGAGGCCGTCTGCGGCCTGCTCGAGCGCGGCGCCGCCCGCGCCCTCCTGACCTTCTCGCGCCGCCGCAGCGCCAAGGGCGCGGCCGTCTTCATCAGCGGGGCCGACGTCACCGAGCGGGCCGGCTGGGACGAGGCGCGGGTCAAGGCCCACGTGCGCCGCCAGCGCGACCTGCTCGCCCGGCTGCGGCGCGCCCCCGTCTTTCACGTGGCGGTCGTCCACGGCGTGGCCTTTGGCTGGGGCACCGAGTTCCTCATCACCGCTGACTACCGGGTGGCCACGCCCGAGGCGCGCTTCGCCCTGCCCGAGACCGGCCTCGGCATCATCCCCGGCGCGGGCGGCACCAGCGAGCTGTGGTCGCTCATCGGGGTCAGCCAGGCGCTGCGCCTCGGCATGACCGGCGAAGAGCTCACCGCCGCCGCCGCCGTCGAGATCGGCCTCGTGCAAGAGGTGGTCGACGACGTCGACGCGGGGCTGGCCCGCGCCGAGCAGCTCTGCCGGGCGGTCGGGCGCCGCTCGCCGACGGCGGTGGCGATGTTCAAGCGCGCGCTGCTCGAGAGCGTGGGCAGCAGCGGCCTGCACCGCGCCGAGCTCGAGGCCCGGGCCTACGAGCGCTGCGTCGACGCCGGCGAGGCGGCGATCGGCCGGGCCAGCTTCAAAGAGATCCTGTCGGGTGGCGTACCGGGCTGGGGTCCGCTGCGGCTGCCTGAGGCCTGAGGCCGGCCCCCGGGGCGCCCCGCGCCCGACCCGCCCGCGCCCGTCCCGCCCGCGCAGAGGTGCAGCATGAGCAGCCCGTCGGTCAAGCCCGCCTTCGTCGCCGCCGCCCTGGGCGCGGTGGCCCTGCTCATCGGCGTGGGCGTCATCGCGCTCGGCGGCACCGCGGCCCTGGTCGCGGCGCTGACCGCCGGCTCCCCGATCGGCCCCGAGGTGCCCGAGGGCGCGCCGATCGTCGTCATGGATGACCCCGACGTGGTCGAGCCCCCCGCGCCGGCGGCCGAGGGCGGCGGGGGCGGCTCGGTCTTCGGCGGGCTTGGGGGCGCGGCCGGGGCGGCCGGCGGCCAAGACACCGCCGAGCTGGTGGCCGACGCGGGCGACAGCGGCGGGCGGCGACCGGCGAAGGCGGGCAAGGCGGGCAAGGCCAAGGCGGGCAAGGCCAAAGCCGGCAAGGCCAAGTCGGGCAAGGCCAAGGCCGGCAAGGGCGGAAAAGGCAAGGGCAAGGGCGGCAAAGCCCGCGCGAGCGAGGCTCCCGCCCCCGCGCCGGCCCCGGCGCCGACCAAAAAAGAGTGCAAGCCCGACAGCCCCTACGTCGAGCAGACCGGCGAGCGCAGCTGGAACGTCAAAGAGTCCTTCGTCGAAAAGAACAGCAAAGACCTCGACTCTGCCGAGAAGCTAGCCAACGTCGGCTGGGCCCGCGACGGCGGCGGCGACATCATCGGCTTCAAGATCCGCAGCCTGCCCTGCAACAGCCCGCTGCGCGAGGCCGGCTTCGTTAAGGGCGACATCATCCGCAGCGTCAACGGCAAAGAGATCAAGAGCGTGTCGTCGGCGATGCGGGTCGGCCTCGAGGTGCGCAAGGCCGGCAACATGAAGGTCCGGCTGACCCGCAAGGGCGCGAGCCGCGAGCACTTCTACAAGATGGTCAAGTAGGCCGGCGGGCACGGTGGGCGGGGGGCCAGCCCCCCGCAACGCCCCCCTTTTGGGGTTTTTTTCTTGTGGGGGCGCGCCGTCGGGGGCGGTTCGCGGCCCCGGGGGCCGGCGCGGCCGGGTGGGCCTTCGCTGGGTTCGGCTTCGGTTTGCGGCGGTCGGCTTGTGTCGGCTGACGGCCGCGGTTGTGTGGGCCGGCGCGCTCGTGTGTGTGGATGCCGGGGGCGGTCCCCGCCCCCGGGCCCCCGGGGCCAGGGGCCTGCGCGGCCCCTGGCGACCCCCGCCAAGGGGGGCCTGCGCGCGGCTTTGCGCGGCGCATGGCAGCGCCGCGCGCCCGCGCGCGATGGCCCCCCTTTGGAAACCCCCCGGGGAGCGGCGCGGCCCGCTGCTGTGGTGG
>JBJONS010000459.1:0-23369 GCA_046051725.1 Pseudomonadota bacterium
CTGCTCGCCCGCCAGCAGGCGGGCTGAGCGTGCCGCGCGCGGGGATGGCAGGGTGGGCGGGGGGCTCCCGCCCCCCGCAACACCCCCCGGGGGCCAGCGGTCCCCGCGCGCGCTATCAGCCGGTCGGAGCGCCCATGGTCACGTTGCGCCGCCCCCTCTCCCCTCCGCCCTGGCCCCTCGCGGCCGCGCTGTGCCTCGGCGCCTGCGCGGTCGAAGAGAAGCCGGCCGCGGGCGGGGCTGCCCCCGGTCCGACCCTCGCCGACCTCGTCGACGCCGACGCGGTCGGCGCGGCCTGCGAGCAGGTCGAGGTGCAGACCTCGGCCGCCACGGTGCGCTTCCCCAAGACCGACGGGCCCTGCCCCTTCGGCGAGGGCGACAACGACGGCCCCGATCAGGGGCAGATCACGGCGCGGGTCGAGGCCGAGGTCCGGCTGCCGCTGCCCGAGGGCGCGGTGCTGTGCGGGCTCGAGCTCGACTTCGCCGGCGGCGAGGGCTGGGAGGGCAGCCCGATGCGCTATGACGACGCCTTCATGCTCAGCTTCTCGGGGGCGGTGCTGGCGAGCAGCGACGTCGAGCTGGTCGACCTGCTGCCGGTCGACGGGGTGCTGCCGCTCTACGACTGGCAGGCGCTGCGGGGCGCGCCGCTGTCCTACGACGCGCTGGTGCCGTGGTGCGTGGGCGAGGCCGAGGGGCTCAGCGACTGCACCGTGCCCCCGCCCGAGGACGGCGGCCGGCTCGCGCTCCGCTTCGCCCAGGCGCTGGTCAACGAGCTGTCCTACCAGGCGCTCGACCGGGGTCCGCTGCGCTTTGGCATGGTCACCATCGGCGACAACGACGAGTCCGACTGCAGCCACGACGAGCTCGCCTTTGAGGTCCGCACGCGCTGGATGACCTTGCCCTGAGCGGCGGTCCAGCGAAAACGGCGACCGCCGCCGGCGGGGGCGCGGCGGCGGGGAAAGGCGGGGCGCGGGGGAGCCCGGCGTTCGCCTACTTCTTCGAGAGCGCGGGCGGCCAGGTGCCGCCGAAGGCCGTCACGATGACCTTGATGTCGGCGTTCAGCTCTTTGGTGACCGTGGTCGCGCGCTTGGGCAGGCCCTTGGCGACCTTGATGTTGTCCTTGATCGTGCCGAGGTCCTTGAGCAGGGACACGGCGCCGAGCGGGTTGGACATCACCTCTTTCTTGAAGTCGGCGGGGAAGGTCTGGACCTTCTTGCTCAGCTGCGCGGCCTCTTTGGGGATCTTCGAGACGTTCTTGATCGCGTCGGCGTAGTCGGTCAGCGCGCCGTTGATGGCCTCGATCTCGGTCTTGAGCTTCTCGGGCAGGGCGTCGCTGGCCTGCAGCTGCGGCTTGCCGCCGTTCATCGCGATCTTGACCTTGCCCTGGCTCTGGGCCTGCACGTGCTTGACCACGGTGGACAGCTTGGCGTCCTTGGGCAGGCCCATCGCGGTGGTCATGTTGTGCTTGCCGCTTGACCGGGACTTCTCGGCGCCGCCGACGACGTGGTTGAGCTCTTTGAGCTCTTTGAAGACGCCGTCCATCGTCTTGTTGCCGACGAGGCCGACCTGAAACTCCTCCTGCTTGGCCTTGCCCTTGGCCTTGCCCTTGCCCTTCTTGCCCTTGGCGAAGGCCTCGTCGGGGGCGCTCACGACGAGCAGCACGGCCAAGCCGGCGAGCAGGGTGCGGGTGAAGCGGCGGAGCGCAGCGGCGGTCGTGGACATCAGATGACCTCGATGGAGGCAGGTGGGGCGCGGGCGGCGCGGGCGGACGGAGCGGCGCGGGGGTGCGCGGCGGTCCGGCGCCGCCGGCCCCCGCTACGCACCGCCTGCGCTATCCTTCACCCCAATCCGCGGGCAATCGGCCACGGCCCCACGCTTGTCCCCGGGCGCCGCCGGCCGCGCGCCCCCGCACCCCAGCCCGAGCGGCCCATGTCCTCGCCCTCTGCCCAGGCGCCGTCCCCCCTGCGGGTGGCGGCGGCCCACGCCCTCCTCATCGTCGCGTGCGCCGCCGTGCTCTACCCGGTGCTGTGGGTCCTCAAGATGGCCCTGACGCCGAGCCAGGCCTTCAGCATGGACCCGAGCCCGTTCCCGAGCACCGTCTCGCTGCAGAACTTCCGCGACGTGATCGGCACGGTCGACGGCTACGGCGAGGCCCTGTTCTGGCGCCAGCTCGGCAACTCGGTGATCGTGGCGCTGGTGACCAGCGCCCTCGGCGTCGGCCTCTCGTGCACCGCGGCCTATGCGATGAGCCGCATGCGCTTCTTTGGCCGCGAGGCCAGCATGCAGGCCTTCCTCATCACGCAGATGTTCCCGGGCGTGGTGATGCTCATCCCGCTCTACATCCTGCTCGACACGCTCGGCTTGCTCGACAGCCTGCTCGGCCTCGCCCTGGTCTACAGCACGACCTCGATCCCCTTCTGCACCTGGAACCTCAAGGGCTACTTCGACACGATCCCCCGCGAGCTCGAAGAGGCCGCCCTGATGGACGGCGCCGACCGCTGGACCACCTTCACCACCATCGTGCTGCCGCTGGCCCGGCCGGCCTTGGCGGTCACCGGGCTCTTCTCGTTCATGACCGCCTGGAACGAGTTCATCCTCGCCGCCACGCTGATGAGCGACGAGCGGGCCTACACGCTGCCCGTGGTGCTGCAGAAGTACGTCGGCGACTTCTCGACCGAGTGGGGCCGCTTCGCCGCCGGCGCGGTGCTGGTCAGCCTACCGGTGATGGCGCTCTTCTTCTTGCTGCAAAAGCAGCTCGTCGAGGGCCTGACCGCCGGCGGGGTCAAGGGCTGAGCGGGGCCAGCCGGTCGCGCAGGGCCTGGATCGTCGCCGGCGAGGTGCCGCAGCAGCCGCCGATCAGCGTCGCCCCCGCCGCGGACCAGCGGGCCGCCCAGCCCGCGTAGGCCTCTGGCCCACCCGCCGCGCCCCAGCCCCACGGTCCGCCGATCGGGCCGGCGTTCGCGTAGGCCCCGACCGGCGCGCCCGGGTGGCTGCGGGCCGCCCGGACCAGCGCCTCGACATAGGCGAGGGTGGCGTCTGGCGGGCTGCAATTGACGAGCACCGCGGCCACGCCCGCGTCCAGCGCGGCGGCGGCGCCCCGCTCGACCTCGGCGGGCGAGAGCAGCGGCGCCCCCGGTCCGGGGCTGAGGCTGAGCCAGACCGGAAGGCCCGTCGCCAGCGCCGCCCGCACCGCCGCCTGCGCCTCGCCGAGGTGGGGGAAGGTCTCGCAGAGCAGCAGGTCGGGCCCCGCCGCGGCCAGGACCTCGGCCAGGGCGGCGTGCAGCGCGTCGGCCTCAACCGGAGAGGCGGACGGGCTGTAGCAGTCCTCGACCGGGGCGAGGCTGGCGGCGACCCGGTGCCCCGCCGGCACGCTGCGCCGGGTGATCGCCACCGCCTGGGCCGCGGCCTGCGCCCAGCCCGGCCCCCAGGCCCGGGCGGTGGTGCGGAAGGTGTTGGCCGTGTGCACCGTGGCCCCGGCCTGCGCATAGGCGGCGTGGACCTCGGCGATGGCCTCAGGCGCGTCGATCAGGGCGTGCGCGCTCCAGCGGGGCGGGTCGAGGCGCAGGCCGCGGGCGCCGAGCGCGGTCCCCATCGCGCCGTCGAGCAGGGTGAGGGGAGCGGACGACATCGGGCCTCGATCCGGTCTGCGCGGCGCGGCGCGCGGGCCGCGGGCGGAGGTGCAGCGATCACCGCCCGCTGCCCTCTGCCCTGCCGGTGGGAGCGGGCTAACCGGAGGGGCCGGGCGGGTGCGCGGCGCGTGGCGGGCGCAGGGCCCGTGGTTGCGGGCCTCGCCCGCGGAGGGGCGCATGATCAAGCGGGTGCTGGGCTTGCCGTTGCGGGCGGTGAAGAAGGTGGTGCGGATGTTCACGGGGGGTGGCCAGGCGCCGCCGCCGCCGCCGCGGGCCGCCGACGCGTGGGAGCGCCGCCCCACCGCGGGCGACGCCGCCCGGCCGCGCCCCGCCCCGGCCGGGGACGACGGGCACGACCATGGGCACGACCACGGCCATGACCACGGGCACGACCACGGCGGCGCGCGCCCCGCGCCGAAGCCTGCGCCGAAGCCGGCCCAAGAGCACGATCATGGCCATGACCACGGGCACGACCATGACCACGGGCACGACCACGGCGGCGCCCGGCCGGCGCCCAAGCCCGCCCCGGCGCCGGCGCCCAAGCCCGCGCCGAAGCCGGCCCAAGAGCACGACCATGGGCACGACCATGGGCACGACCACGGCCATGACCACGGGCACGACCACGGCGGCGCGCGCCCCGCGCCCGCCCCGGCCCCGGCGCTGCGGGTGAGCGCCCGCGAGACGCCGAACCCCAACGCCTACAAGTACACGGTGAACGCCAAGGTCGTCGCCCGCGGCTCGCTGTCGTTCAACGCGGCGAGCGAAGCCCGCGGCAACGCCCTCGGCGAGGCCCTCTTCGCGATCCCCGGCGTCATCGGCCTCTTCGCGGTCAACGACTTTGTGACCGTGAGCAAAGAGCCCGAGGCCCACTGGGATGCGCTGAGCCCGGCCATCGAGGCGGCCCTGCGCCGCGTGCTCGCCGGCGCCTGAAGCAGCGACGCCCGCCCCGCCCCGCGAGGGGGCGTGGGCGGGCGACCGCGGCCAGACCAGAGCCAAGACGCTGCAGCGCGGGCGGCCCGCGCCGCCCTGGCCTCAGCGCACGTACTCGAGGCCGATGTTGATCATCTCGTGGAAGCGGTCGTCGCTGGCCTTCACCACGCGGATGTTGGCCGCGTAGCTGATGCGCGCCGAGCCGCTGTCGAGCAGGCCGTCGGCGATCGACGCGCTGCGGGCCTCATCGGACAGCGTGACCGTGTCGCGGGACGAGCCCCCGCCGTCGCGGCTGATCGCGTCGAGGGTGCCCTGCAGCACCTCGCCGGCGGCGTTCTCGATCACCGCGGCGGCGCGCTCCATCCCACGCTGGCCGGCCACGGCAGCGGACCCGGCGATCCCCACGTTTGACTGCATGCTCATCGTCGTCCCTCCGCGCTGGGTCGCGCTCACCGGTGGCTTCGGCCGCTGGTGATCCGCGCTGAAGCCTGTGCGCGGCGCGAGCGGCTGTAGCCCCCGCGCCGTGCGCGCGCCCCGCAGCGCGCGCTCCTGCTCTGTCCCCACCCTATCAGGTGCGGGCCGCCCCTGGCGCGCTGCCTTCGGAGTGAATTGCCCTTGTCAGGGGAATTCGCAGCCACACCCGCAGCCCGCCGCGGGGGCTGGCCGCCGCGCCGGCGGCGCCGCCGTGGAGGGTCGCGACCTGGCGCACCACGACGAGCCCGAGGCCGAGGCCGCCGGTGGCCCGGCTGCGGCTGGCCTCGGCCCGGAAGAAGGGCGTGAACAGCTGGTCGATCTGGCCGCGGGGGAGGCCCGGGCCGTCGTCCTCGACCGCGAGCAGGGCCGCTTCGCCCTCGACCCGGGCGCCGAGCCAGACCCGGGCGTCGGCCGGGGTGTAGCGGGCGACGTTGGTCAGCAGGTTGACGACCGCCCGCCGAAGGTAGGCGTGATCGACCTCCAGCACGAGGTCTTCAGGGGCGTCGAGCACCACCTCGCGCTCGCCGAGGTCGACCGCGGCCAGCGCCTCGAGCAGCAGCTCGCGGGCGGGGGTGGGCTCGCGCCGCAGGGCGACCAGCCCCTGCTCGAGCCGTGCGGACGCGATCAGGTCGTCGATCAGCGCTTGCATCTCGTCGACCTCGGCGTCCAGGGCCGCGAGCCGCCGGCCCACCGGGCCCGGGGGGGCCTCCTCTTTGGCCAGCGCCAGCCCGAGCCGCATGCGCGACAGCGGGGTGCGCAGCTCGTGGCTGACCGCCGCCATCCACTGCTGCTGGCCGCGCACGATGCCCTGCACCTGCTCGGCCATGTGATTGAAGGTCTTGCCGACCTCGGCCACGGGGCCCCGCTCGTCGACCCGGTGCTGCAGCTCGCCGCCGGCGATGCGCTCCATCGCCGCGGTCGCCACCCCGAGCGGCCGCAGCGCCCGCTCGACCACCGCCCAGGCCAGCACCACCGCGGTGCCGAGCAGCAGCAGCAGGGCGAGGCCCATGCGCCGCGGCGGCGCGTCGAGGTCGGCGGTGAAGTGCACGAGCAGCCAGCGCTCCCGGCCGGCGCGGTGCACCTCCACCGCCACCGGCGCGCGGGGGCCCGGCAGCACCGCGGCCCGTCTCCCCCCGCGGTGCACGAGCTCGGTGCCCGGCGGCGGCGGTCGGCCGGTGGGCGCGGGCTCGAGCCGCACCGCGAGCTCGTGCGAGAGGGCCTCGGCCCGGGCGTCGGGGTCTTCGGCCTCCTCGAGCTCTTTGGCGATGTAGACGGCCATCTCGACCCGCTCGGCCCGCAGCTCGGCGAACAGCGGGCGCAGCACCGCCCCGGTGGTCAGCGTCCACGCGGCGAGGACCGTGACGAGCAAGAGGCCCGCCAGCGCGATGAAGAGGCGCTCCCGCAGGCCGAGCGACATGGGCGGGCTCCTCGGGGCTCAGGCGCGGGGCACCAAGTAGCCCACGCCGCGGATGGTCTTGATCAGGCGGGGCGCCTTGGGGTCGTCGCCGAGTTTTCGGCGCAGGTGGCTGATGTGCACATCAACGCTGCGGTCGAAGGCCGCCCACTCCTGGCCACGGGCCAGCTCCATCAGCCGCTCGCGGGGGATGATGCGCCCGGCCGCCGCCAGCAGGGCCCGCAGCAGCTCGAACTCGGTCGTGGTCAGCTCGACGGGCTGGCCGTCGACCTGGACCTCGCGCCGCTCGGGATCGAGGCGGATCCCGCTGGCGCTCAGCGCGGCCACCGGGGCCGGCGCGGGCGCCCCCCGCCGCAGCACCGCGCTGACCCGGGCCAGCAGCTCGCGGGGGTTGAAGGGCTTGGGCAGGTAGTCATCGGCGCCGAGCTCGAGGCCGATGATGCGGTCCACGTCGTCGCCCCGGGCGGTCAGCATGACCACCGGGGTGCGGGCGGTGGCGCGCAGCTGGCGGAGCACCTCGAGGCCGTCCATGCCCGGCATCATCACGTCGAGGATGATGAGGTCCACGTCACCTTGGGCGTGCCGCTCGAGGCCCCGCGGGCCGTCGGCGGCCAGCTCGACCTGGTAGCCGCGGGCGCCGAGGTACTCGCGCAGCAGCCCGCCGAGCTTGGGGTCGTCGTCGATCACGAGCAGGCGCTGCATGGGGCCTCGGCGTCTGGTGCGGTCGGTCCAGCGGCGGGCGGGCCGCCGCCGGCCGGGGCGGGCTTAGCGGTGGCCGCGGTGGCCCGCGCCTTCGCTGTCCATGCGGTCGAGGTGGCCCTCGACCTTGTCGACCAGCGCGGCGCGCTGCACCTGATCGAGGCTGGCGTACAGATCAAAGACCTGGTCGGCCATCTCGTGCATGTCGTCCTTCATCGTGGCGATCTTCTGGTCGATGCGCTGGTGCATGAGCGCGCGGGTGAGCTTGTCCTCGCGCACCAGCGTGACCCACGCCTGGGCGTCGGCCCGGCGCTCGGCGTGGTGGTCCTTCATGGCCTCGCGGGCGTCGTCTTTGAAGGCGGTGACCAGCTTCTGCTGCTCGGGGCGCAGGTCGAGGTCCTCGAAGACCCGCAGGAGGTGGCTGCCGGGGGCCCCCCCGTGGCCGCCGGGTCCGGCGACGGCGCCCGAGGCGAGGGTGAGGCCGGCGCCCAGCGCGGTGAAGCCGAGGCCGAAGAGGGCGGCGCGGACGGGGGAGCGGCGGGGAGAGCTGGACATGGTGGCTCCTGTCGGTGGGGGAGGCGCGGGCGGCCTGGCAGGGGGCCCGCCCCGGTGGAGGCGGGGCGCGCCCGCCGTCCACACCTCCACCTTAGGGCCGCGGTGTGGGCGCAGGGTCTCGATCTCCCGAAGCTCTGCCCGCGGACTGTGAAGGTGTGTGAAGGCCCCCGATCGAGATCAGGGGCAGGCGCAGGCGCCGCAGCGCGAACAGGCCCAGGTCGCCGGCGGGCTCGCCGCGCAGATCGACCAGCGGGCCGTTTTGGAGCACGATGAGCGGCGGCCCCAGGCCCTGGAGCGCCGCGGCGGCCTCGAGCAGGGCGCCCAGCGGCACCGGGCCCGGGCCGAGGGGGAAGACCGCGCCGGGGGGCAGCGTGGCCGGATCGACCCCCGGCGGCAGCGGCCCGACCCAGATCACGCGGTGCTCGGCGCACAGGTCGCGCAGCAGCGCCTCGGGCGGGCCCTCGGCGGGGTGCAGGCCAGGTCCGCGGCGGGGCGGTCGGCCCGGAAGGGGGCGCGGGGCGCGGCGGTCGCGGGGCGGGCGCAGCAGGGCCCAGCCGAGGCCCGCCCAGCCCAGGGCGGCGAAGGCGAAGGTCGCGGTGCTGACCCAGGCGCCGGCCCGCGCGCCGTCGCCGTGGCCGCCGGGCCCCTGGGCGGCGGCGGTGGCCAGGGCCAGCAGCAGGGCGGCGGGCAGGCTCAAGGCGCACCCCCGGCCGGCGCGCGGTAGAGCTCGACGCGCTCGCCGTGGTCGACGCTGATCACCGGTGCTGGGTCGAGCGCGCCGAGCGCCGCCTGAAGCCGGGCCCGGTCCCCCGGCGCGAACAGGTCGGGGTGCAGCGCCACCGCGCCGATGCGGGCGCGGGCCAGCCAGGCCGGCGCGGCGCCGGCGTCGAGGGCGGCGAGCAGCGCGGCGCTGGCGGCGAGGCGGGGGTTGTGGGTCGGCTGGGGCCGGATGCAGTCGTCGGGGATCGGCCGCTGGTGCCACACTTGGTAGCTGCACACCAAGGCCTGCTGGCGGGCGGCCGGCTCGTCTTGGCCGGCGATCGGCGCGGGGAGCAGGTCGAGCACGCCGAGGCCCGCCGGGGCGGCGGCGTAGGCCGAGGGGGCGCCGGCGGGCGCGCTGCGCTGGCGGCCGGGCATCCCGCCCCAGAAGACGAGATCAACGATCAGGAGAGGAAAGAGCGCGAGCGCCGCCCGCGGAGACCGGGCGGCGAGGGCCGCCGCGACCCGCGCGCCGAGGGCCGCGGCCACCAGCGCGCTGCCCCAGGCGAAGCGCAGGGGGAAGCGGAAGTGCCCGGCCGGATCCACGAGCACGAGCAGGGCCGCCGGCAGCAGGGTGGGCGCCCCCTGCGGCGGGCTGAGGGTGGGCCCGAGCGCGAGCACCGCGCAGAGCGCCCCCGCGGCGGCGAGGCGGCCCCAGCCCGGCGCCCGGCCGAGGGCCAGCGGGCTCAGCGCGGCCAGCGCGCCGATGGTGGCGGGCAGGTGGGCGCTCAGCGAGTGGCCGTCGGCGTCGACCGCGGGGCTGGGCGGGGCGAAGGCCAGCAGGCCGCCGCCCGGCGGGGCGACCCCGGCGCCGCTGCCGCCATCCCCTTGTGAGAACAGCGCGATGTAGGGCATCCCCAGCGCGAGGGCCACGCCCAGCGCGGCCAGCGCCGGACCGGCGCGCAGCTCGCGCCGCAGCAGGGCAGCCAGGCCGAGGACCGCCACCAGCAGGGCCGCCACGACGCCGTGGTAGGCGGTGGTCCACAGCGCGATCCCAAAGCCCAGCCCGGCCAGGGCCCCGTGCGCCGGGCGCCCGCCCGGCTGGCCGGCCCGCCACCAGGCCCAGAGGCAGAGCGGCAGGCCCGGGTCGAGCAGGTGGTAGACGTGGCCCTCGAGCAGGGCCGAGGCGGCGAGCCCGCTGCCGCCGTAGCTCAGGCCGGCGAGCAGGCTCCACGGGCCGCGGGCGCCGATCCCCGCCGCGCAGCGCTCGGCGGCCACCGCGGTCAGCCAGACCCCGAGCACCTGCAGCAGGTTGTGGAGCTGGACCGCGGGCACGCCGGGGCTGAGGCGCGCGATCAGCGCGAGGGTGAAGCTGTCGAGGCGGGCGTAGTCGGCGCCGCCGGGCCAGCCGGTCAGCGGGTCGAGGCCGTCGGGCCCGAGGCGGCGGGCCATGCTGATGAACCAGATGGTGCCCTGCAGGTCAAAGTGGCGCCCGACCATGGCGTCGGCCCCGGCCACCGCCGCGGGCCAGGACAGCCCCACCGCCGCGACGAGCAGCAGGCCGGCGTGCAGCGCCGCGCGGCGGGCCTCGGTCATGGGCCGCGCCGCAGCGCCAGCCCGAGCGCGTAGACGAGGACCAGCGCCGCCCAGCCGAAGCCGGCGGCGGTCCAGGCCTGCTCGCGGGTGTCGGCCGAGCGCCCGAGGGGCGCGGCGGGCAAAACGATGGCATGCACGCCATTGTGGTCCGTGCGCAGCTCGAAGTAGAGCTGCTCGGTCGGGGCGGCCGGGCGCAGCGTGCCCTCCCACAAGGCCGGACCGCCGTCGGCCGGCGCGAGGCGCAGCGGCAGCAGGCTCGGCCGCGGCCCGCGCAGGGACCCGACGTAGACGCCGTCGGCGGGCTGGTCGGCGGGTCCTCCGCCCCCGTCGTCCCGCAGGGTCACCACCTTGTCCTCGCCGAGCCAGCGCGCCGCGACCACCAAGCGCTGGCCGGCGGGCAGGCCGGGCGCCGCCGCGCGCAGCTCGAGCAGCAGGGGATCGGCGTCGGACAGGGGGCCTCCGGGGCGCTCAGGGCGCGGGGGCCAGATCGTACAGCAGGATGCGCTCGCCGCCGCTCGCGTCGTCCGCCGGCTGCGGGTCGGACGCCTCGAGCGCCGCCTTCCAGCCGGCGAGCTCCTCGTCGGCGAGCAGATCGGCGTGCAGGGCGACGTGTGCGAAGCCCATCCGGCGCAGGGTCGGCAGGGGGTCGTGCCCGTTGCGCAGGCCGCGGTTCAGCTCCTCTTGCAGCTTCAGGCGCGGGTTCTCGGGCGCGAAGCGGGACGCGCAATGGTCGGCGATCGCCTGTCCGTGATCGTGCTGCTGCAGGCAGTCGTTGGCCTGGAACCAAGCGTTGAGGTCATCCTGGGCCATGCGCAGCCGGGGGTAGACGTCAAAGATCGGGCCCGTGGCGGTCGCCAGCGCGGCGTTGGTCCCCGCGGGCATCCAGCGCTGCCGACCCGGCATGCCGAGCGCGACGGTCAGGTCGATGAGCACCAGCAGCCAGACGAGGTGCAGGGGGCTGGGGCGGCCGGGCGCCGCCTGCAGGCCGGGCGCCTTGGACAGGCGGCTGGCCACCCGCGCCGCGAGCACCCCCAGCGCGAGGCAGAGCACCCAGCCGAAGCGCATGGGGAAGCGCATCGCCTCGGCGCCGGGCAGCAGGTACAGCAGCGCCGCGGGCGTGGTGAGCTGGTCGACGTAGGCGTAGCGGATGAGCGGGCCGACCGCGATCACGGCCGCGGTCCCGGCGAGGGCGAGCAGCGCCGAGATGCCGGGCTCGCCCCGCAGCACCCGCGGCGCGAGCAGCGCGAGGGCCGCCACCGAGAACAGCGGGTACAGCGACATCCCGTGGTAGAAGGCGTCGAGCTCAGGGCTCGGCGGCAGCAGCGAGAGCAGGCCCCCCGAGCCGCGCTGGACGAAGTCGAGGCGCTGGTCCCAGGTCTCCATCGACTCGTTCGAGGGGCGGATCACCGCGCCGCCGCCGATGAAGAGGCCCACGTAGGGCAGACCGGCGGCGAGCACGAGCCCCGCGGCGGCGAGGGTGGGCCCGCGGGCGAGGCGACGGCCGACCAGGGCCGGTCCGCCGAACCAGGCGCCGATGAGCGTGGCGCAGAAGCCCATGTAGACCGAGCTCCACAGCGCGCCGGCCCAGCAGAGGCCGAAGACCACGCCGTGGCGCAGCCGCGGTTCAGGGCCGGTCAGGGCGAGCACCGACCACAGACAGAGCGGGAGGAAGGGGGTCACGGCGAGGTAGGTGTGGCCTTCGAACAGCGCCGTCGCGGTGGGACCCGCGAAGGCGAAGCCGATGCCGGCGAGCGCCGACCAGGGGGCCCGGGCGCCGAAGCGGCGGGCGGCGACCTCGGCCGCCCACCCGCTGAGCGCCGGCGCGAGCACCTGGGCGAGGTTGCTCAGCAGCACGGGATCCAGCACCTGCAGGGCCCAGCCGGTGACCATCCACACGAAGCTGTCGGCGCGGCCGTAGTCGGCGCCGTGCGGGAAGCCGGTGAGGGCGTCGATCCGGGCGCCCATCAAGCGCGGCGCGGCGCTCAGGAACCAGATGGTGCCGGGCAGGTCGAACTCGCGGCCGACCATGCGGGTGCTGCCGGCGATGGCGGCGGGCCACGAGGCCAGGGCGCCGAGCGCGGTGAAGAGGGCGGGGCTGATCCACGCCCAGCCCCGCGGCTCGGGCCGGGGCTTGACCTTGCGCGGCGGCGGGCTGTCGCGGGTCGCCCACAGCCAGAGCGCCCACAGGGCGAGCAGCACGGTGATCCCGCTGAGCGCGGTCAAGGTGATCGGCTCACGGGCGTCGGTGTAGGGCTCTTGGCCGAGCCGCCCGTGCACGGCCGCGCCGTCGCCGCGGCTGTCGCCCTCAGGGGGAGGCGGCACGCTGTCGTCAGCCCGCGGCCGACCCGCGTTGGGGATGGCGGGCGCAGGGCCGGTCGGCGCGCCGGGGGGAGCGGCGGCTGCGGCCGGGGACAGGGCGGGGGTGGCCCACAGGGGCGCGCTCATCGGCGCACCGGGGCGGTCGCGCCGTAGCGGGCCCGGCGGAAGAGGAGGGCGGCGCCGACGCCGTTGCACAGCGCCCAGCCGAGCGCGAGGCGCAGGTGGTCCCCCTCGTGCTGCTGGCGGTCGGACAGGTCGCCCGGGCCGGCGAGGCGCTGCAGGCGGGGCAAGCCCACGATGACGTGACCGGACAGGTAGAGGGAGTCGGTGGGCCCAAGCACCCGCTCGACGGTGTCCGATGAGACCGGGCGGCGGCCCTGCCCGAGCTCGCCCCAGACCAAGATCCGCAGGAACCGCACCGGCGGCCCCTCCATGGCCGCGGACCAGGTGCCGTCTCCGGCCACCGCGTCGGGCGCGGCGCCGTCGTCGCGCAGGGCGACGGTCTTCTCTTCGCCGAGCCAGTGGGTCTTCACCCACAGGCTGTTGGGCGGGAAGCCATCGCGGGTCAGGGTGCGCGTCTCGACGAAGACAGCGTAGCGCTGCAGCTCTTGGGCCTGTGCGGGCGCGCCGCTGAGCCCCGCCGCCAGCCCAGCGGCGAGGGCCACGCGCAGCGCGCGGGCCACCCTCACTCCCACACCTGCCCGTTCATGATGACACGGTCGATGTCGACGGTGTTCTCGATGTTCACCAGCGGGTCGCTGTGCAGCACGACCAGATCGGCCAGCTTGCCCGGCTCGATGCTGCCGAGCTCGCGCTCGAGCCCGAGGTAGCGGGCGCCGTCGATGGTCGCGGCGCGCAGGGCGCCGGTCGGGCCCAGCCCGGCCACGCCGCCGACGCCCGAGAGGCCCCAGAGCTCCCAGTGCACGCCGAGGCCTTGCAGCTGGCCGTGCGCGCCGAGGGTCACCAGCACGCCGGACCGCTGCAGCGCGCCGGCGTCGGCGGCCACCTGCTGGAAGTTCCAGTCGCCGTCGTGCACGAAGCTGCCGCTGCGCCAGGCCCGCGCGTCGAGGCTGCGGCGGGGGTAGTGCCGCACCAAGCGGTCAGCGCCGGGGCCGTTGATCGGGCTCTTGTGTTGGTAGAACCAGCGCTCTCCTTCGAGGCCGCCGTAGGCCACCAGCAGGGTGGGGGTGTAGGCCGCGCCTGCGCCGGGCGCGCCGTCCACGGTGCCGGCGCTGGCCGCGGTGAAGCGGGTCACGTCGGCGGCCAGCGGCGCGATGGGCAGGGCGTGCTCGATGGCCTGCATGCCATCGGCGAACATGCCGAGGTTCATCCACAGGTCTCCGCCGCCCTCGCACACGCAGAGCACGTCGAGCTCGCGGCAGGCCTGGGCGTACCACTGGCGCTGGTCGCGGCGGCTCTGCTGGTAGACCTTGACGCTGATCGCGCCCTGGGCGGCGAGGCGCTGGATGTGGGCCCGGGCCGCCTCGGGCGTGGGCGTGCGCGCGCCGTGGTTGCTGAGCGCGCCGTAGAGCACGAAACCCGTGCTGTAGACCCGCGGTCCGTCGGCGAGGCCCGCCGCCACCCGCTCGGCCTGGGTGAACACCAGATCGGTGCCGGCGCTCGGGTCGTGGACCGTGGTCACGCCGAAGTCGAGCGCGGTCTGGTAGCGCCACTCTTGCTCGGGGAGCACGTCGCTGGCGGTGTAGTGGAGGTGCGCGTGCACGTCGATGATGCCGGGGATGACCGTCTTTCCGCGCAGGTCGACCTGCCGGTAGCCGGCGGGCGCGGCGAGGCCGGGCCCCACCGCGCTGATCCGGTCGCCGTCGACGAGGATGGTGCAGTCCGCGCAGCTCCCGGCGCCGGTGCCGGCCATGGTGAGCGCGGTGGCGTGGAGGTAGGCCACCTTCTCGGTCGGGCGGGCCCGGGGCACCGAGAAGGAGAGGGGAGCGGTTCGGGTCGGCGGGGCCGCCGCGTCGGCCGCGTAGGAGAGGGCGCGCAGGTCGGCCCGGTGCCAGACGGGGCCGACCAGCCAGCGCAGCTCGCCGCCGTCGGGGCTCCAGCTCAGCCAGTCGCCGGTCACCGTGGTCAGCGCGCGCGAGGGCAGGCTGCCCACGTCGAGGTCGACCGGCCCCTCGGGCAGGGCGGCGACGTGCACCTGGTGGCCCTGCTTGTAGGCCACCCGGCGCAGGTCGGGGGCGAGCACGATCTCGTCTGCGCCGTCAAAGGTGAGGTGGGTGAGGCGGTCCTCGCCGGCGAGGCGCACCGAGACCAGCGCGGTCCGGTTGGCCACCCGCCCCTCGCTCGGCAGGTCTTCGAGCCAGTAGACCCGGTCGCCGTGCAGCTGCAGGCGCGGGGCGCGGTCGGGGTTGCTGCGCAGGCCGGTCTCGGCGACCACCGCGCTGGTCCAGCCGGGCTTGCCCTTCGCCTTGCGCAGCACGACGATGTCGAGCGGGCCCACGGCGTTGAGGTCGTCTGCGCCCTCTGCCCCGCGGCCCCGCAGCACGGCCACGGTCTGCCCGTCGGCGCTCACGGTCGGGCTCATCAGCAGCCCGCGGATCGGCAGGCGCTCGGTCCCGGCCGGCAGCGGTCCCGGCGGCAGCGGATCGCCGTCGGGGCCGGTCAGCGGGCCGGCCAGCGGCGCGCGCCCGAGGCCCTTGGCCGGGCTCAGGTAGAGGCGGCCGCCGCAGTCGACGTCCAGCGGGCCGCTTTTGGGGCAGTCCTCCCAGGCGGTCCAGGCGAGCAGCGCCCCGTCGGGCGACCAGCTCGGGCTGTAGCCGGTGCCCGGTGACAGGCGGCGGGTCTGGCCGGCGGCGTCGCGCAGCCAGAGGGCGCCCATCGCCGAGAAGGCCACCTCGGCGCCGCCCGGGCGCTCGGTGGGCCAGCGCAGCAGCTTGGGCTCGACCACGTCGGGGATGGTGCGGGCCTTGCGGTGCACGTCGTGCAGGCGCCAGGTGCCCTCGGCCTCAAAGGGCAGGGGCTGGACCTTGCCGTCGAGGCCGACCCGCCAGAGCTTGCCCTTGGCCCAGAGGATCACCGCGCTGTGATCGGCGGTCCAGTCGAACTTTGGGTAGGTCCCGTGGAGGGCGAAGCCCTCGAGCTGGTCGTGGTGCAGGCCGTCCCAGAGCACCGCGCGGCGGCCGGTCTCGCGGTCGACGACCTCGAGCAGGGTCTTTTCGCGGTCGCGGCTGATGAAGACGACCCGCCGCCCATCGGGGTGCTGCAGCGGGCGGCTGGCGCTGCCGGCCCCCTGCACCAGCGGGCGCTCTTCGCCCGTGGTCAGGTCGCGCTCGACCAGCCACCAGAGGCCGCCGACCGGGTCGCCGCCGTACTCGAAGCGCCCCGCGCGCGTGCTGTAGACCATGCGCCCGGGCTGCAGGTCGGCCTCGCCCGCGTGGGGGTGGGCGTCGAGGGTGGTGAGCTGGTGGCCCTTCCCCGTGGCGAGGTGGTAGCGGTGCAGCTCGGTGACGCCGATGCTGCGGGTGTCGACGGTCCGGCGCCGGGCGACCACCCACTGGCCGTCTGGGCTAAACGCCGGGTCGGTGATGCGGGCCTCGCCCTCGTCGGTCAGCTTGCGGTGGGTGCCGGCCTTCAGATCGTGCACCCAGAGCTGCTCATTGCCGTCGCGGTCGCTGACGTAGACGATCTGCGAGCCATCCGGAGAGAAGACCGCCTCGGTGTCCCAGGCGGCGCCCTCGGTGAGCCGCCGCAGCGCCCCGCCCGCGGTCGAGCCGAGGTACAGGTCGCCGAGGATGTCGGTCACCAGCTGTTCGCCGTGCACCGACACGCTCATCCAGGTGGCCTCGTCGAGGCGCATCGTCACCTCGCGGGTCGGGCCGTGGGCCGCGTTGACGTCCCAGGCGGTGGCCCCGGGCTTGACCTCGCCGGGGTCGGCCGGCCCGGGCGCGCTGCCCTGGTCGGTGAACAGGTCGGGATCGTCGGCGAGGCGGGGCGCGGCGAGCGCGAGCGGCACGAGCAAAGCCGCGGTGAACGGTGCGAGAAGCATGGGTTCGGCGCTCCAGAGGGGGGGAACTTCCCCCCCTGGGCGTGCGATGTCAATGCGGGCGCGCTTCGATCACGGGCCTGCCCGCCGCCTCAGCGCGCTCTCCGCGTCCGCGGGGCGGTCGCGATAGTGCGCTCCCTCTCCCTTGCCTTGGAGCGCCTCCGCATGCGCCGCCCGCCCGTCGCTCGCCTCCTCCCCTGGTCTGCCCTGCTGCTCGCGGCCTGCACCCAGAACAATGCTCCAGGGCCCTACACCAAGCCCGGGCCGCTGGACACCGGCGACAGCGCCGCGCCGGGCGCCGACCCCTATGACGTGGTGGTCGGCCCCTACGACGCCTCGGTGCGGTGGACCTCGTACGGCGTGCCCCACATCGAGGCCGCCGACGAGGGCAGCCTCGGCTACGGCATGGGCTACGCCTTCGCCCGCGACCACGTCTGCACGCTGATGGACCAGGTCGTGATGGTCAACAGCCAGCGGGCCCGGTTCTTTGGCCGCGGCGTCGACGACATCCACGTGCACACCGACTTCGGCTGGCTGGCGCTGGGCGTCAAGGCCCAGGCTGAGGCCGGCTGGGCGGGCCTCGACCCGCGCATGCAGGCGCGGCTCGTCGGCTACGCCGCGGGCGTCAACCGCTACGTCGACGAGCAAGGCGACGCGCTGCCCGACGCGCGCTGCGCTGGCGCGCCCTGGCTGCGCGAGATCAACCACATTGACCTGCTGGCCTACTACCTCGCGTTTGGCCTCAACGGCTCGGGCGGGGTCTTTGTCGACGCCATCGGCTCTGCCGCCCCGCCCGACGCCCGTCGCGCGCCCCCGCCGCCGGCCGAGCGCACCCTCGCCCGCGTGCGCGAGCCGGGCATGGGCAGCAACGGCTGGGCCATCGGCGCCGCGCTCTCGGACAGCGGCGGCGGCATGTTGCTGTCCAACACCCACTTCCCGGCGGTCGGCGAGCGCAAGTGGCACGAGAGCCACCTGACCATCCCCGGCGAGCTCGACGTCTACGGCGCCTCGCTCATGGGCGTGCCGGTCATCAACGTGGGCTTTAACGCCGATGTTGCCTGGACCCACACGGTCTCGGGCGCCCCGCGTTTTGTGGTCTACCTGCTGACGCTCGAGCCGGGCCAGCCGACCCGCTACAACAGCCGCGGCGTGGTCAAAGACATGGAAGAGCGCGCCTTTCAGATCGAGGTGCTCGGCGAGGACGGCGCGCTCAGCGTCGAGGCCCGCACGCTGTACAAGAGCGATTTTGGCTGGGTGATGAACGCGCCGGTGGTCGGCTGGACCCCGCTCAACGCCTTTGCCCTGATGGACGCCAACGAGAACAACCTCGAGATGCTGCCCACCTGGTTCGACATGAACCGGGCGACCTCGTTGGCCGAGTTCCAGGCGGCCCACGAGCGCCACCTCGGCATCCCGTGGGTCCACACCATGGCCGCCAGCAAAGAGGGCGAGGCCTGGTACATCGACAGCAGCGCGGTCCCCAACTGGAGCGGCGAGACCTTCGCCGCCTGGCGCAGCTACGTCGACGAGCAGGTCCTCGCCGGCCTGTTCGCTGACTTTGGCGTCTATGTCGCCGACGCCGCCGATCCGGTCTTCGATCCGGTGGTCGAGGCCGGCGCGCGGGCGCCGGGCCTGATCCCCTGGTCGGCCATGCCCCAGCTCACCCGCGACGACTTCGTCTACAACGCCAATGACAACCACTGGCTCAGCAACCCGACCGCGCCGCTCGAGGGCTACAACGCGCTCTATGGCCCCGAGCGCACCGCCCGGTCGCCGCGGACCCGCATGAACGCGCTGTACCTGAGCGAGCGGGGCGCGGGCGCGGCGGTCGGCGAGGACGGCAAGCTCAGCCTGCCTGAGCTCGAGGGCGCGGCCCTGGGCGGGCGGGGCATGCTCGCCGAGCTGCTGCGCGCGGCGGTGGCCGAGCGCTGCCTCACGCTGCCGAGCCCCCAGGTGGTGCGCCTGGACGACGCCGACGTCTCGGTCGATCTCGCGCCGGCCTGCGCCGCGCTGGCCGGCTGGGGCGGCACGGTGCGCCTCGACGACCCGGGCGCGCCGCTGTGGCGCGAGCTCGTGAACAGCGGCGTGTACGAGTACGCCGAGGGCTTCGCCGCCGGACGGCTCTTCGCTGAGGGCTTCGACCCGGCCCGTCCGGTCGAGACCCCGGCCGCGCTGGCCGAGGGCGCCGAGGCCGACGCCGCCTTGGCCCAGGCCCTCGCGCTGGCCCTGGCCCGGCTGGCCCAGGCCGGGCTCGGCCCCGACGCCGCCCTGCGCGCCGCCCAGCACATGCAGCTCGGCGACGCGCCGATCCCGGTGCCCGGCGGCACCGACCCCGAGGGCGTGATCCAGATCGCCACCTGGTCGGCGGGCAGCGGCACGCTGCTGACCGAGGGCAGCCGCGCCCCGGTGGTGAACGCCGACTCGGACCTGACCACCGCCGGCTACACCATGAACTACGGCAACTCCTTCGTGCTGGCGGTGCAGTACGGCGCCGAGGGCCCCGAGGCCCGGGCCGTGCTGACCTACAGCCAGAGCGAGGTCGCGGGCAGCCCGCACCGCGATGATCAGACCGCGGTCTATGGCGCCGAGCAGCTGCGACCGGTGCTGTTCTCGGCCGCGGCGATCGCCGCCGACCCCGCGCTCGAAGAGCTGCGCCTGACCTTGGAGTGAGCGGCCGGGCGGCCGGGGCGGGGCTATGCGCCGCCCCCCGCTTGGAGCCCCCATGTCCCGCAAAGACCGCGCCCCGCGCCCGCCGCTCACCCTCACCATGGACCGGCTGGACGAGAAGCAGACCCGCGGCCTCGCCGAGGGCGGGCGGTCCCTGCTGGTGCGCGGCGCCCCGGTCGGCGCCCGGCTGCTGGTGCGGCCGAGCAAGGGCGGCCTCGGCGTGCGGCTCGGCGTGGTCGAGCCCGCCCCCGACGCGGTCGCGCCGGCCTGCCCCGCTTTTGGCCGCTGCGGCGGCTGCCAGCTGCAAGAGATGCCGCTGGCCGCGCAGCGGGCGGCCAAGGACGACCTGCTGACCCGCCTCGTCGAGCTCGAGGGCGACGACACGGTCCTGCGCCACCCGATCATCGGCGCGCCCGAGGCCTATGGCTACCGCAACAAGCTCGAGCTGAGCTTCTCGGTGCAGGCCTTTGAGGGCGACGACGCGCGGGCGGCCCGCCTCGCCGACCCTGAGGGTGCGCACGCGCCGGTCCGTGGGTCCTTCCTCGGCTTTCACCCGCCGGGCTGGTTCGCCAAGGTCGTGCCGGTCGACGGCTGCCCGCTGGGCACCCCGGCCATGCAGGCGGTGATCCAGCGGGTGGTCGGGCTGCAGCTCGGCCCGGCCTGGGACACCCAGGCCCACGTCGGCGTCTGGCGCAACCTCGTGCTGCGCGACTGCGGTGACGCCGCCCAGTCCCGCCTTCTGGTCGGCCTGGTCACCACCAGCGCCGCCAGCCGGGCCGAGGTCGACGCGGTGGCGGCCGAGATCGCGGCGGTCCCGCACGTCGAGGGCGTCGTGTGGATCGTCAATGACGGCGTCGCCGACGTGGTGGCGGGGCCGCTGTCAGCGGTGCTCTTCGGCAGCCCCACCCTGCGGTTCAGCCTGCCGCGGCTGACCCTCACCCTGCCCCACGACGGGTTTTTTCAGGTGAACACCGCCGGCGCCGCCCTGCTCTTCGGGGTCATCGAGCGGGCGCTGCTCGGCGAGACCCCCGCGGTCCAGCCCGGCCCGGTGCTCGATCTGTACTGCGGCGCTGGCGTGATCGGCCTCTGGCTGGCCCGCTGGTTCTCCTCGGTGGTCGGGGTCGAGCTGCACCCGGGCAGCGTGGCCCAGGCGCGTGAGAACGCCGTGCAGAACGGTGTCTCGGGGCGGTGGGAGGTGGGTCCGGTCGAAGAGGTGCTGCCCGCCCTGGGCCCGCTCGGGGCCCGGCACGTGGTGGTCGACCCGCCCCGGGTGGGCTTGCACCCCAAGGCGGCGCGCTTCTTGGCCCAGCTCGACGCCGACGTGCTGGTCTACGTGGCCTGCGGCCCCAAGTCGCTGGCCCGCGACCGGCCCATCCTCGAGGCGGGCGGCTGGCGCATGGCCTCGCTCGCCGCGGTCGACCTCTTCCCTCAGACCCATCACGTAGAGGCCGTGGCCCGCTTCGTGCGCGTCAGGCCGGTCGGTCCCGGTTAGTCGGTGCTGTCCGGGGGCAGGTCGGGTGGGCGCGTGTGGCGTCTGGATGGCCGTTCCCCCGCGTGTCCGCTCCCACTCCCCCGCGCGCCGCCGAGGCGGCTGGAGCCAACATGGATCGTCTCCGTCTGACCGCCCTTTTGGGCCTGACCCTCCTCGTCGCCTGCGAGGCTGAGCCTCCTCCCCCGCCGCCGGCCCCTCCGGCCCCGCCGGCGCCCGCCGCTCCGGTCAAGTCGCCCGAAGAGCAGAAGGCCGAGGCCCTGCAGGGCAAGGCCAAGGGCATGTTCCAGCCGCTGCCCGCTTTTATGGACAAGGGCGGCGTGCGGGCCACCGACGACCAGATCGCGCTGGGCCGCGCGCTCTACTACGAGACCCGCCTGAGCAAGAGCCAAGAGATCTCGTGCAACTCGTGCCACGACCTCGCGGCCTTCGGGGTCGACAACAAGCCCACCTCGCCGGGCCACAAGGGTCAGCTCGGCGGCCGCAACTCGCCGACCTCCCTCAACGCCGCCCTGCACATCGCCCAGTTCTGGGATGGCCGGGCCGCCGACGTCGAGGCCCAGGCCAAGGGCCCGGTGCTCAACCCCGGCGAGATGGCGATGAAGGACGAGGCCAGCGTGGTGGCCGTGCTCAAGTCCATCCCCGGCTACGAAGAGCCGTTTAAGAAGGCCTTCCCCGACCAGCCCGACCCGATCACCTACGACAACATGGCCAACGCGATCGGCGCCTTTGAGCGCGGCCTGGTCACCCCCTCGCCCTTCGACAAGTTCCTCGGCGGCGACACCAAGGCGCTCAACGCCGAGCAGCTCGCCGGCCTCGAGGCCTTCATCGACACCGGCTGCATCGCCTGCCACAGCGGCGTGGGCGTCGGCGGCGCGGGCTACTTCAAGCTCGGCCAGGCGGTCCCCTACGAGACCAAAGACATGGGCCGCTTCGAGGTCACCAAGGTCGAGACCGACAAGATGGTCTTCAAGGCCCCGAGCCTGCGCAACGCGACCAAGACCGCGCCTTACTTCCACGACGGCAGCATCGCGACGCTCGACCAGGCGGTGACCCTGATGGCCAAGCACCAGCTCGGCAAGGACATCGACGCGGCCACCGCCGGCAAGATCGTCACCTTCCTCGGCGCGCTCGAGGGCACCGTGGACGCGGCCTACGTGGCCAAGCCCGAGCTGCCCCCCTCGGGCCCCAAGACGCCGAAGGCCGACAAGGGCTGAGCGCCGGGCCCCGGTCGAGCGGCGGCGCGCCCCTCAGCGCCCGCCGCCCCGCGGCAGCAGGCGGCTGAGGCCCTCGCCCAGCCGGCGCCCGACCCAGCGCGAGAGGTCGGCCATCGGGTCGCTCTCGCGCAGGCGGTGCAGCTCGCCCAGCGCGCCCTCGATGGCCGCCTTGGTCTCGTCGCGCACCGCCGCCGCAGACTCGTCGCTGACCACGCCGCCGTACTGGCGGGTGTGGATCGGCGGGCAGAAGCGGAAGTAGAGCCGCTGCGGGCGCGGCAGCGCGCTGCGGCTGAGGCGCGGCAGCGGAGCGATCAGATCGTCGCGCACCCGCAGGGCCTCGATGAGCCCGCCGAGCGGGCCGGCCTTGAGCGCGTCTTTGTCCAGCGCGATGTCGAAGATCTCGTCGGCGCCCAGCGCCGCGAAGGGCACGATGGTCACGCGGTGCATCAGGGCCATGCGGGCGAAGCCGAGGCGGTTCTCCCACAGCAGCTGGTAGCGCTGGTCGGGCGACTTGAACGCCTCGCGGGCCCCGCCGGGGAAGACGAGCACGCTGCCGCCCGACGCGAAGATCGCGGCGCAGTGCTCGGGCGTGCCGTCGACCGCGCCGAAGCGGGACAGCAGCTCGCGCCAGCCGGGGATGGCCCAGTGGGCGTGATCCCCGAGGCTGCGCAGGAAGATGCCCTCGCGCCGGTGCAGCTCGAAGAAGAGGTGCGGGCTGTCGATCACGCCATACAGCGTGTGGTTGCCGACAAAAAGCAGCGGCCGCTCGGTCGGGATGTTGGCCCAGCCGTCAAAAGTGGGCCGGAACAGCGCCCGGAGCGGCGCGAACAGGGCGTAGAGGCGCTCGAGCTCGGCGGCCGATGCGACCGGTGGGAGGGGAGGCAGCTCGCCGAGGGCGGCGCGCAGGTCGGGGTCGGTGGTCGCGGACGGCATGGGGCGCCCTAACCGGACGGCGCCCCCGCACCGCCGGCTGGGCGCCTCCGCGCACGGGGCTGTGTGTTCCCGCACAGGCTGCGACGAGAGGCGCGATCAGGGCGCTGATCTGATGGTGGCACGGCGCTTGCTCAAGGCGCTCCCTCAACCCCGGGGCCCTGGCCCCGCCGCCCCAAGGAGCCGCCATGTTCACCATCAAGCGCATCCTCGTCCCCATCGACTTCTCGGAGGTGGCCCACGCCGCCATCTCGGCGGCCTTGCAGCTGGCCAGCGACAACGAGGGCTGCGAGATCATCGGCCTGTACGTGCAGCCCGACCTCGCGACCGAGCTCGAGCGGCGCATGGAGACCGCGCCCCACGGCAACGCCATCATGAACGCCATCGAGGGCCACGAGGCGAGCATCCGCGCGGCCTTCGCCCAAGAGCGCGACCGGGCCACCGCGGCGGGCAAGGCGCTGCGCCCCTCCGCCCTGCGGACCTACGTGAGCGGCGGCGACTGGCTCGAGGTCTGCCTGCAGATCATCGACGACAGCCAGGTCGATCTGGTGGGGGCGGGCACCCACGGCGGCGCCGGCGGGCTCAAGGGGCAGCTGGTCGGCAGCGACACCGCGCGCCTCGTGCACAAGGCGCCCTGCTCGGTCTTTGTGGTCAAGCCGGCCGGCTACCCCTACCTGCGCGACTGAGCGCCGGGCCGGCGGCGCCACCGGGGCCCCGCGGCGCTTCGCGGGGCCAGGCTCAGATGAGCTTGTAC